>CAYZYD010000194.1:2834-7312 GCA_964482505.1 uncultured Planctomycetia bacterium
CCTACCCCCCCTGGATCCGAAGACAAAGCGTTTCGCTCGAAGCACTCCCCCACGCTCAAATCCTAGAGGTGCTCACGGCGCTGCGGTCGAGGTAGGCTTGCTCCGTTCGTCTTGGCTCAAGAGTCAGGTCCGCTCTCTCCCAGCCGACTGTAACGGATGACTCGAGCCCATACTCGCCGTCCCTCGACCACATTGGTCGGCGCCGCGCCCTCCCCCACCTGGGACGGAGTTGTCCACGCAGCCGGTGCAACCCCGATTCGTTACCGATTAGGGGCAGTCGGAGATTGAGCAAGTGAGCGAGTCGAGCGTGGGGTCTTCTCCACATAGGTTCGGCTCGGGCAGGTTCGGGCCATTCGCAAAGAGGTAGGTGAGCAGGTAGACCGAGTCGGCGACATCGAGCTGGCCGTCATCATTCGTATCGGCGGCCTCGTCACAGAGAATTGAATCTCCACCGCTAAAGAGATCTTCGAGGATCGCGATCGCGTCGGCGATATTGAGGTTTGAGTCGGCGTTCGGATCCCCACGGCGGAAGTCGGGACTCGCGGGGAGAACCGTGAGCGTCTGGTCGAGCGCGACAGCCGTCAGGGTCACCGTGGTGCCATCGGGCCACTGAATCTCGACGAGGGTAGCGGGCTCGTCGGTTTCGAAGCCGAAGAAGGCTTCGGCGGGTTCTTGGCTCAAGAAACTCGTACCGGCCGATATTCGTCTGATTTGAGTCAGGTTCGCCTGGGTTACCGCGACGATCGCGCCGAGACTGTGGGTGTTGCCAGCGGGACGGCGCGGACGGATGCGGAGCCAGTGGTGATCGTTCACCGTCTGATTATCGAGAAGTCGGTGAGGGCCCCCGAGACCGCATACTTGGCTCAGGTCGAGATCCCCGTCGGCATCGAAGTCGGCCGCGACCGCCCCACTTCCCCAGAAGGTATCGTCGAGTCCCGCCGCGGGAGCTTGATCGCTAAAGAATGGCGTGGCGCCGAGGTTCTCGTAGTAACGAGAAACATCGTCGGCCCACATCCCCGGAGCCCCATTGGTCGCGAAGATATCGAGCCGACCGTCGCGGTTAGCGTCGAAGAAGGTCACGCCCCAACCCCAACCGCCGAGTTCGCAATTTTCTGCGGTAGCCACTTCGGTAAACGTCAGGACACCGCCCGTAGTATCGTTTCGCAAAAGAATATTATGGTCGTCAAAGCGGGTGACATTCGTCACATAAAGATCAAAGTCGCCGTCGTTGTCGAAGTCACCCAGGGTGGCGCCCATGTCGTTCATCGCATTGTCGGCACCCGTTGCGGCCGCGACTTCGGTAAAGCCACCGGTGCCGTCGCTGAGCCAGAGAAGATTTGAGGTAAAGTCAATCGCTTGGTAGATATCGAGCCAGCCGTCGCCATTAAAGTCGTGCAGCAGAGGTTGCCAGTGTTCGCGGATCGGGTCGAAGCCCGCAAAGCTCGACGCGGTGAAGGAGCCGTCTGAGTTGTTGAGGAAGAGGCGCGCTTCACCCGCCCAATAAGCGACGTAGAAATCGATCGCGCTGTCATTATTAAAATCGCCCGCGGCAAAACCACCGACATGCATCCCGTCAAAACTACCGAGTTGATCCTCGAGGTTCGCCTCTTCGGTGCGCTCGACAAACTCGCCCGACGGCAACTGCTCAAACAGCCGCATTAGCGAGACGTCGTCGCAGGGATCGCAACTATCGCGAAACAGGACGACATCGAGCCGACCGTCTGAGTTGTAGTCGAACCAGAGCCCGCCCCGGTGAGGTTCGGTGAGCGCGAGTCCTAAATCGCTCGCCTCATCGACAAAGTTCCCATCGCCCTGGTTGATATAACAGCGGTGCGGGAGTCCCGCCGCGGTCGGGACAAAAAGATCGATGTCGCCGTCGTCATCGATATCGATCGCCGACAGACCCGCACCCTGGCCCGCAGGCATCAGATAAAAGCTGAGCCCGCGTTGAAAGCCGATCTCCCCAAAGAGCGTTTGCGCGCAGAGTTCGGGGACATTCCCCGGAACTGAGCCAGTCAAAACAATAAGGGCGGAGAGTGATAATAATCGGCGCATAGAGACCTTTCTGCGGATGGACACCGCAGTAAGAAAGTCGGCCGTAAAGAGAAAAAAAATACGGCACAAAGATCGTCGCAAGGTCCGGTCGTAGGTCTTAGACGCTGACGCCGCAGCAGACAGCAGACTGATCGCTCAGCTGATAAACGTGCTGAGTCTCTCACCGATGCTGACGAAGAGCGTGGGCGATTTGTAAGGCAGTAGTTTTGTCCCGCGGTTCGTTCAGAAACCTCAACGAATAGCGCCTTACTCTGCCCGCGGGATGAGAATATCGGTTTCAGAGTCGGGAGAGTCGGGAGCCGTGAACCGGTGGTCGTAACACTCGAGGTCGTAGGTACCGGCGATCTTCGCTCCCGATTTCGGCAACCACTCTTCGTAGATCTTTCGAAACGCGAGCCCGATCTCGGTCACCGGTCCGCGCACTGTAAACTTGTAGTACTCGGCCTCGGGGAGATACTTCGATACAAAGTCGGACTCTTGAGGATGGTCGAGGGTCTCAACTTCGGTGACCGCGCCGTAGTACCATCGAGAATCGTCGGGGAAGTTCTTGGGGTAGAGCTGGAGCCCGAAACAGCGGTCGGGATTGATTCGGCGCTGAATTCGTCCCAGCTCTGCATGGTAGCGTTCCCAGGTCTCACCAAAGAAGCGCACCGATGATTCGTCGCCAAAGAAGTTCATGAAACTGACGGTGCCGACGAGTTTGAGCGCGGGTAGCGAAGTCAATTCGGGATCGGTCGAGACAAGAGGCATCGGCTGCTTTTCAGGTTGGGAGGCTGCGATTCCGATGAATGTGCGGGCTAGAGACTAGAACTAGACTAGAGACTACCGAAACCAGCAGGATGGGCTGTGATTCAATCTTTCAGTGGTACCACAAGTTTCCTGACTGCAACCTTGCCTGGCAGGTCGCCGGCCAAGTGCTTACGACTTGAAGCCCGTGAGATTAACCGAGAAGCTCTGGATGCGGTTATCGCGAAAAAGTGCGTCGTATGGTTCTTGCGGTAAACGGTGGTTTACGCGCCCGACAGCGTCGGCATCAACCGATTTTCGGGCCGGGCTGCGAGCTGGCTACCCCGAATTCGACCCGTTGAGACGAGTTCTCGCCTCTTCGACAGCTTGATCGAAAGCTTGCTCCAAGATGGCGTTCGCGCCTCGGAGTCCGCTGACAACTTGTTCGGCCCAGTCGAGGTATTCGAGCTTTCGTTCGGTCGGCCAGGTGGCCGGAGACTCGATCGTCATCGAACGGACATTGGCAGTCTTGTCGGCGAGCTTGATCCGCTTCGCCTCCTCGCTCTTCTTGGGGGCGTTGTCGACCTGAAGCTGCTTGCGTTCGGCCTTGGGGCGAGCCT
The DNA here is from genome assembly GCA_964482505.1 of uncultured Planctomycetia bacterium. Classification (GTDB taxonomy): domain Bacteria; phylum Planctomycetota; class UBA8108; order UBA1146; family JAJFFE01; genus CAYZYD01. The sequence continues at coordinate 6,236 of CAYZYD010000194.1, forward strand.
TGTCGTCAGTCAACTCCTCGACGAGCGATCTGACGTGTGATCCGAAGCGCGCCTCGATCTCCTCGAAAGTTGTTTCGGTGTCCTCGACCGTGTCGTGGAGAAGCGCGGCCAGGAGCGAGTCGGTGTCGTCGACTCCAGCCTGGGCGAGCAGCAAGGCAACCTCGATCGGGTGGTTGATGTAGGGTGTCGATTCGACGTCTTTGCGACGCTGATCGCGGTGGCGGGTGGCCGCAAAGTGGGCCGCGGCCAAGAGTTTTTGCGAGTGGTTCATCGGGCCTCGGAAAGGAGTGTAGGGGAGAGAGCAGGATACCTCGCTCCCGACGAGTCGTCGAGCCAGGCCTCAGAAAGCGGTGGGGAGCGCCGTGAAGGCGGAGTTCACTGGCGCGGCAGAGCCTACTGGCCCGAGGTCTCTTCAAACATATCTCGCCGTTCGCCGCGGGCACGAGACTGAGCCATCAAAATCATGAGCCAGAGGCCGAACCCGAGTCCGAAGAGCATGCTGCCGACCGCCATCGTCTTGAAGATCCCTGCGATCACCTGGTCGTACCGCAAGAGACCCATCGGTCCGAGCATGTGGTTCCAGTCGTGGAGTATGCCGCCGCCCTCGCCGGACGGCATGAGACCCATACCGGGCGCGACGAGATGGAGGTCGAGGCTGCGCGCGTCGCCTGCATAGACCGCGATGCCCCAGAAGTTGGTGGCGAGCCAACCAAACGCAACCGAGATCCCGAAGAAGTCGCGCTGACGATAGAAGACGGCAAAGGCAGCGACCGGGGCGGCGACCTGGGTGATCGTGCCGCCCGCGACCATCAACAGTTCGCCAAAAGGCCGGAAGATCTGGTGGCCAAGCTCGTGAATCCCGAGGTTGATGCCGTCAAAGATGCTGCGGTACGGATCCGTCCCGAAGGTGTGTCGTCCGAAGACATAGGCGAGGTAGCACCAGAGCGGCGCCCGGATCCACCAGTGTCGACCGCGACAGGACTCGGTCGCAAGGGCGAGGAATCGGTCCCAAAGCGGGCGATCGTCGGCTTCCGAGTGACCGCGCGCGGACGATAATCGACCCGGGGTAAAAGCCGG
>CAYZYD010000195.1:0-7311 GCA_964482505.1 uncultured Planctomycetia bacterium
GTCTCTCGGACAAGGCCGCGATTGAGCTCGCCGCGGCGCGCACGCTACTCGACGCAGCGGAGCAGCAGTTCCCGCGCTTCGAAGCCTACAGGATTCTCTTTCACGCGGATCGTTGTGCCCGCGAAGGAGATGGCATCGAAGCGCGCAGCGCCTACGAAGCCGCGATTGCTGAGTTCGAAGCACTCGACCCCGTCGATGCGAGCGGATTGAGTCAAGCCAAGACGAGCTGGATCGAAACGCTGGTCAGGCAGGGTGATTTTGGTCTCGCCCTGATCAAGCTCGGCGAACTCATCGACGAAGCGGAGAGACACGAGTGCCTCGAAGCGCGCACGCGATTACTCGCCTACCAAGCCCAACTCTTGCTCGACGATCGCCAACCGCTCGAACAGTTGACCGAATGCTATGAAGATCTTGTCGGCCGGGTGCACCTGATGAATAACCCTTATCTCACCTTCCTCGCCTATTCCGATCTTTTCTTTTACGCGCGCCGGTGGCTCGCGGCCGACGATCAAAAGTTCTGGCTCGACCGTCTGCGCGGCCTCCGCGGTCTGCTCGAACGATCTTGCTATGAAGATCTCTACCGCGAGTATATGACCGAGCGCCTGCGCCAAGAGGTCGAGGCCGAACTCGACCGCTACGGCGTCTCTTGGTCGCAACTCGACGATATGTAAGAATACTCTGAGTAACGGGTGAGTTATGAGCGGAGGAGGGGTTCTTTGCCTAGACCTGATAGCGAACCGCAGATCGATCCACTATTGCCCCCCGCGGCGGCCTTGCGGGCCGAAGAGATCGGGATCGTCAAAGCGCGGATGCCTTTCGAGCGACTCTTTATGCTTGCGGTCTTGGCCGGCGCCTTTATCGCCCTCGGGGCGATCGCGTCGATCGTGACCAGCCTCGGCTGGACTGGTTATCCGGCTGGAATCGGTCGACTCCTCGCTGGCACCGCCTTCTCGCTCGGATTGATCCTCGTCATCGTCGGGGGGGCTGAACTCTTTACCGGCAATAACCTACTGACCATGGCTTGGGCGGGAGGGAAGATCGGTTCGCTCGAGCTCATTCGCAACTGGACGATCGTCTATATCGGGAACGCGATTGGTGCCGTCGGTACCGCGCTGCTCGTCTGGCTGGCGGGCTTTCACGAGCTTTCTGACGGCGCCGCGGGCGAACTCGCGGTCAGAATCGGCGAGCTTAAGGTTGGCCTCGATCCCCTCGAGGCCGTTGTTCGCGGGATTCTCTGTAACACTCTCGTCTGCCTCGCGGTCTGGATGTGCTTTGGAGCACAGACCATCGCCGATCGAGTCCTGGTAATCGTTCCCCCGATCGCAACCTTTGTCGCGGCTGGGTTTGAGCACTCGGTCGCCAATATGTTCTTTCTCCCCTACGCGCTCTTCCTCGCTCCCGCCGAAAGCCCTCTCACCTGGTCGGGCGCCATCGTCGAGAATCTACTTCCCGTGACGGTCGGTAATATCATCGGCGGCGGTGTGCTCGTCGGGGCGGTCTACTGGTTTGTCTATCTTCGAGTGCGCCACACCGAGAACTCGCAGTTGCCGTAGCCGGCTGGACGCGAACAAGTGCGGATCTATCCCGTGACTGATATCGACGAATTGCCGCGGGGACCATCGAGCGGTTTTTCGCGCTCTTCTCGAGCCTTCTGTACGGCTTCCTTCCAAAGGTCGCGGATGCGTTTCATCATCGTGACCCCTTCGCCGACGAGATCGGGACAACTCTTGGCGTTCCCCTCAAACAGCCGCTGAAACGTGAATTGATAGAGTCCCTGGAGACGTTCGTAGAGTTCGAGGCCGATCGCGGGACTCAGCGATGAAATGAGTTCGAGGACAATCTTCTGCGCTTTGAGAAGCTGCTCGGACCGGCGTCCCCGATCCTCCTCTTCGCCACGGTTGAGTTCGTAGAGACCCCCTTCGGCGAATCGGACCCCGCCGTCGAGGAGTAGCATAAGGAGGTCGTCCTTCGCCGAAGTGTTGACCTGCACCTGTCGGTACTTGTGGGTCGCATGATAAGTCGGATGGGTCTGACCGCTCATAGGGATCCGATCTAGGCCGAGCGCGCTAGGCTTGGCCGAGCGTACCGAGTTGCGCAGCGAGCCGTTGCTGCGTGTTCTGAGACGACGAGATAATTTGTTCGAGTTGAGCGAATTGCCGGCGGAGCAGATCGGTCCGCACGGCGATGCGATCTTCGAGGCGTTCTTGGCGCTCCTCGAGACTCTCGATCAAGGTATCGAATCCGTCCGAGCGACGCTGAAGCACGCCGTCGTCGGCATCGGTGAGTTCGTCGAGGACATCGCCGAGTCGTGAGGCGATTCCGGGGTCGTCATTTAAGTTGATCGCAAAGCCGGTCAGAACATCGCCACCACTCACATCGGCCGATTTGTTGAGACCGAGATCGTTGGCGGCGCTCGATTCGTTCTGGGCGGAGACCTTAAAGACGCTGCTCCCCGAGGTGCCGTCGCGGAGTACGAACCGGTTGTTGTCCCCCTCAAGCTCCGCCGTCAGCGTTGCGCCGGCCGCGGTGGCGGCGTCGTTGATTCGCGTCACGATATCGCTCGCGCGTGAGGCCCCGGTCAGGTCGACGCCGATCTCGGTCCCGTCACGAAGAGTAATTTGGATCTCGTCGCCATTCGCATCGGTATCGACGCCGTTACCGTTATTGAAGTCGTCGAGATCGGTACTCGCTTCGATCATGCGGTTTGCTGTAAAGAGATTGCGAACCGCGTCGAAGTTGGTTGAGAGCGCCTCGTTAAGCTCCGACTGATTGAGAACAAGACGACCATTCGTAATGCGAATCCCGATCTCGCCGAGCAATTGAAACGCGTTGTCGACTCCGACCATCGGTCGGATCGCGGCATTGATAATCCGACTCTCCACCGAACGCAGCGTACCGTCTCCGAGCAAGATTCCGCGGGTTTCGTTCTCGAGATCGAAATCGGTGAGCTCATCGATCGTACTGAGGATGTCGTTGAAGTCGTCGACGAACTCCTGGACCCGGGTGCGGACTCGATCGTCATTGCGACCGACCGTCACTTGAACCGGCGAGTCCGAAGTTTGAAGGGCGGTCACGGTCAAACCGTCGATCACGTCGTCAAAGGTGTTCGACGTTCCGCGCACCAACACCGACTGGCTGCTCCCGCTCGTTTCTCCGTAGAAGAGAATGCTGTCGCGGGCCGCCGCTGATTGCGAGAAGTTGAGGCTGGTCCCGGCGCTCTTGAGCTGGAGTCGAGCCGCGCTACCCGCGGTATCACCGACGATGTTGAGTCGGTATGGACTCGCCGAGCCGTCGTTGAGCAGCGTCGCCGTCACCCCGAAATTCAGATCTTCGATCCGGTCGATGATATCGTCGAGGGTTTCGTCGCTCCCGATCGTGAGGGTCCGCTCAAACGATCCATTGATCTGGTTGGGGGTCGCAGGATCCGCCGAACCGAGAATGTTGAGATCGCGCGCGACAGTGCCCCCGCTGACCTCGTCGATTCGTAGCGTCCCCGCTCCGGAGTTATCGGTGATGAGAAGCCCGTTGCCCGAATCGTTGATCCGCACTTCGAAGTCGGCGTTGGCGATTCCGGCGAGACCGGCGGCCCCGTCGATATCGCTGATCACGTCTCCGAGCGTGGTCTCTTGCGAGAGGTTGACCGTGAAGGTCACGCCGCTCGTCGAGGTGACTCGAATCGAACCTTCGCCGACCCCCCGACCCCCATTTAGCGTCGAGAGTAGTGTCGCCTCGCTGAGATAACGCGGGTTGAGATCGCTACCGTTTAGCAGGGCCTGGCTCGTCGAACCGAGGATTCCAAGATCTGCCGCGGTCGTCGATCCGCTCTCGGAGACCGTCAGAGTTCCCGATCCCCCCGAAGTGTCGCGGAGTGCGATTCCGTTGCCGTCGCCGTTGATTTCAGCCGTGACTCCCGCTCCGGCGTTATTGATGAGGCCAATCACATCTTGAAAGGTCTCAGCGCCACTCAAGTCGATCACGGTGTTGGTTCCAGCGCGGTTCGTAACACTGATCGAGCCGCTCGCGACCCCACTCCCGCCGTTGAGATTCGCGAGAAACTTATCGCTGACTCCCGAGAGGAGTCGACCGCCGGTGAGGGTAGTCCCCGCGCTGGTTCCGAGAATCCCAAGATCTTCGGCGGCGCCACTCGAGCCGGGATCGCTCACGGTGATACCGGTGGGCGCCGCGCTATTGTCGGTCAGCACGATTTGGGTCCCGTTGGCATCGAGAGAGGCGGTCACGATCCCGCCGTTGCCCGACGCGTCGTTGATCGCACTCACGACTTGGCCCACGGAGGTGAGGTCGCTGATATCGACCGAAAAGGTTCCGACGGCCACCCCGAATTCAAAGTCGGGCCCCCCACCCTCGCGAACTCCGAGCCCATCGTTGAGGGTGGCGAGTCGAGTGTTGTCACCGAGAGTGCGGATAGCACTTCCTTCGAGGGTGCTCGCAGCTTGCGAACCGAGAATACCGAGCTCTTGGGCGACGTTTGAATCGGTGAGATCTTCGACGGTGAGGTTTCCCGAGCCGCCGCTCGTATCCTCGAGAACGAGCCCCTGACCCGCGAACGTATCGCCGGTGGTCGCGATGCGTGCGGTTACCTGAATGCCTGAATTCTCATTGATCTCGCGGACAACATCCTCAAGGGTCACCGCGGCCGAGATGTCGATCGTCGCATTATTGCCCGAACGGTCGGTCACCCGAAACTGCCCCCGGCTGATACCGAGTCCACCGTTCAGGTCGTCGAGGTCGGTGCGATCGTCGACGAAGCCGCCAAACTCGAGCGAGAGCGTGCCCGCCCCCACGGCGGTGTCCTGCGAAGCGAAGCCGTTCGAAGTGAACTGAGCGGGGCTTGCCAGCTGTCCCACCCGAAATGAGTAGACTCCGGGAGGAACTCCGGCCGACGCCGAGACGGCCAAAGTCGAATCGTCTCCCGAGGTCGCATTGACCGCCTCAAAGGTCGCGCCCTGGCTCAACCGGTTGACGCTCGTCTGCAGCCGGACGAGACGCGCGGTAATGTCGAGAAACGCAGTCTGCTTCTGTTGCGCGATCTGAATCTGCTGACCGACCAGAGCGATCGGTCGCCGTTCCACCTGCAACAATTGCTCGATGAGCCCACTCGTATCCAGGCCCGATATCAGTCCGTCGACGCTGACCATAACTTACCTCTCATCTTCGGTCCCCTCATAACGCTCGCAAAGAGCGACCGCATCGCTTGAGTCGGTAGTCAGCCGCGATCGTCGAGCAAGAGTCCCGGGCCGAATTCGTCGAGATTTTTTTGGAGCTCGACCAGGCGATCAGGCGGAATTTGCCGTACTACTTCTTCGGACTGTAGATTGACCACCTGAACCACCAACCCCCCGCTCTCGTCCGAAATGTCGAAGCGGATCTCCTTGGCATTTTCGAAGACTCGGTTGAGATTTTGAGTCAGCGCCTCGAGCTCTTCCCGATTGATCAGGCTGCTCTCTGCTTGAGATTCTCGGCCCGCGTCGCGGCCACCCTGCGATTCGTTCGAGTCGGTGACTCGCGTCGGATCGACTTTCGGTGGTGCGTTGCGCGCCGTTTGCGCTTCAGCGGCTTCGGTGGCTCGCGTCGAGCGCAGCAAGCTGCGATTGACGTCTGAAAGTTGTTCGAGTTTTCCGGCGGATACCCCGTCCATTGTGAACCTCCAAGTGTGAGGGCTTCGGCCACTTCGGCCGAAGCCCCGTTATCGAGATTATCCGAGCAGTGAAAGAACCGACTGTGAGATGAGGTTGGACTGCGCGAGGACCGAGATTCCCGACTGATAGAGAATCTGATTCCGCGTGAAGTCCGCGCTCTCTTGGGCGAAGTCGAGGTCGCGAATCGCCGACTCGGAAGCCGTCAAATTCTCAACCGCGACGCTGAGCGATCGGATGTTGGTGTCGACCGTCTGGGCCTGGAATGCTCCGAGGTAAGCCCGACGATCTGAGATCTCTTCGATCGCGAGATCGACGATTCGTAGCGCGTTTGAAGCATTTGAGTTGAGGTCGTTCAGCCCTCCCGAGACGAGGGAAGAGAGGAAGCCCCCGACGGTCGTGGTAGCCGGCGCGCCGGCCGCAGTCGTGATCGAGTTTACCGTGCGCTCGCGCGCTCCGAGTTGCGACGAGTTCACACTCGAGATACCGACTTGCTCGCGGTCTTGAGATCCTTCGTTCTGGTTGAGCTGGAACACAAGTCCCGAGTTTTTGAGAGTGAAGGTGTACGACCCGAGGGCGGTGTTGTCGCCGATCCGGATATCACCCGTAATCACGTCCGAGACGATCCGAATCTCATTGCCGTCGGCGTCGAAGTTGATGCCGTTGAGGTTACCGTCGAGATCTTGACCCATATCGAACTGAATGCCCGACGTTGAGGTCAATCCACCGCCGGCGTTGAGCGTACCCGAGATCACTTCGACCGAGATCGATTCGGCCGAGCCGAACTCAACGCTGTAGAGCGCCCCACCCGAGGCGTAGACCCCGGTATCCTCGGTGTAGATGTTGACCGCGTTATCGAACTGGGTCGTGGTGGCGCTCAGAGCGACAAAGATATCCTGGGTTCCCTCGTTACCGGTGAGGCGAACCTGAGCCTGAGTCGCGGCCTGGGCGTAGGCATTGGTCGACGTAAAGAGCTGCGCCTGCTGAGCACTCTGAGTCAGGTTCACGGTGTAAACCTGCTGACTCTGACCGTCAAATGTCGCATTCTGAATGTCGAGCTCGGTGATCGAGGCGGACTGGTTGACGAGCTGAATCCCGCTCGAGCCGTCGAGCAGTTTGCGCGAGGCGAACTTCGTCGTCTGCGAGATTCGGTCGATCGACCGGATCGCGTTGTCGATCGAATCCTGCTCCGCGTCGATCTGCTCCGAGTCCGACCCGCCCGTGTTGAGCGCGAAGATCACCGATTCCCGAATCGAAACGAGTAGATCGGATACTTCGGCGAGGGCCGCTTCCGCGGTACCGATGAGGTTCGAAGCGTTCTGCGAATTCTCGAGCGCCTGATTCATCGAGGCGATCTGAGACCGGAGTTGCTCCGAGATAACCAGCCCCGACGGATCGTCGGACGCACTGTTGATGCGAAGACCCGTCGAAAGCCGCTCCAGTGACTTCTGGAGCATGCCGTCATTCTGCCGCAAGTTCCGAATAGCACCCACGGCAGCTACGTTGGTGTTGATCCGTAGACCCATGAAATCCTCCTTGATTTCGCATACCGTCTATCCTTAGACGGCCCAGCCGAAGCCGGGATCGTATTCCCCTGACGAGGATCTAGTGTCCTGTTCGAAAAGTTCGAGCAAGAATCGCCGGCCCTCGACCTCCC
>CAYZYD010000196.1:0-7302 GCA_964482505.1 uncultured Planctomycetia bacterium
CATGCTACTAGGGAGGGATACAGCCTTAAGTCTCAGCAAAACGCTGGCGGTCCTACTCATGTCGATGACGAGCCTCGCCGCCGAATCGATCGTCCATCTCAAGAACGGTTACGAGATCCGGGTGGATCAAGCCGATCTCAACCGGGGTGAGTGGACCCTCAAGATCGATGGCGGAGTCATCGTTTTGCCCGAGAGTTATGTCGACTCGGTGACCGACCGCATCCAGAGCTCGGAAGAGGGTCGCGTTCTCGTGACGGCCCGGCTCGGAACGGTCGACGGTCCGGTCTCCACGATCATGGGATCGCTCCTCACCCCGCGCGACGCCGACCCGATCGAAGTCGCCCTCGACCGCGGCGGGACCGTACGCATCGCTCAATCGCGGGTGGTGGGTTTCTCGTCCGCTCCCCCCGCTTACAACCCCGATGAAGCGCGTACCGTTCAGACCAGAGACCGCGTCGTGCTCAAGAATGGCGAAACGCTCGTCGGGAATCTGATTCAGAGTGAGTTCCCGGACCCTTATCAATTCGAGATTCCAACCCTTGGGACCTACACAATCGATCGTTCCCAAGTATCGCGAGTCGAGGCTTTCAAAAGCAGCGTCGAGATTTCGGCGACGCGCGAGACGAGTCCAACCGAGACGATCGAAACGGCTCCCGAACCACCCGAGCCCGCGCTTCCGCAGATCTTGCTCGAAGATCGAATTCGAGACTCGCTCGCTCTGATCGAGAGCATCTGGAGAACCCAGCTGCCCCCGCCCGATCTCCTCAAAGAGATCGACTTCAACGTTCGCGAACTCGAGCGGCAACGCAACCAAAACCGGGTGCGGGCCGAGAACAAACTGCGCGCGATCGGACCGATCGCTCTACCCCGACTCGCACCGGCCTCGTTGAGTGGATTCAATCTAACCCGCCGCGCCGTGATTCGTCTCGTCGGAGACTACGGCGCGCTCGCTGGGGCGCCCTACGCGATCCGCGCGCTCGGTGACATCGATCCGCTGGTCCGAGAAGTCGCCCTAACGAGCCTCGAAAAGATCCTCGGTAAGCGACGCCGGCTCTCCTCAGAGCCGAGCGAGTCAGAGATTCGCAGAGTGCAGGAAGCTTACTGGGAGCTCTGGATAGAAGCCGCTTCTTACGACGAGACTTCGGGGCCCGCTAAAGCGCGTCGCTAGTGTCCTGTTCGAAAAACGGCGCTCGAGCCGCGAGGCGCGAATTCGCTCCGTGCCTGTCGCGAAGGAAGATCGACTTCGTGGCCGAGTGGATTTTTTGAGCGGGCTGCCAGAGAGTCATTCGTCATTCCCGGGTCGGCGATCCCTGCCAGACGCAGAATGGTTCCGGCGCCCCGCTTTCACCGACGTCCCTTGTCATCAGCTTTTAGCGGAGCTATCCGAGTAGCTCGAAGAAGTCATCTTGAGGACGTCGGCGGGGCGCGTGAACTCCACTGCCGTTTGCTATATCACCCATTCGACGCGCGCCGGCGGTACTCAACGCGCCTCAATCTCAACAGCCCCAATTCAAATGCACTTGCGAACGGACTGCTAAGGATTGCGTTCTCGATCGAGCCGGCGGTTCTTTTCATCGACGAGCGCTTCGAGCTCTTTGCGGTGTTGGTGGAGCCGACTCTTGAGTCGATCGTCGCCGCGCGCGAGGATCTGAATCGCGAGGAGGCCCGCGTTCTTTGCGTTATCGATGGCCACGGTGGCGACGGGAATGCCGGCCGGCATCTGGCAGATTGAGAGCAAGCTATCGAGACCGGCGAGCGCCGTAATATTGACCGGTACCCCGATCACAGGAAGGATCGTGTTGGCCGCGACCATCCCCGGCAGATGGGCCGCCCCCCCGGCCCCCGCGATAATGACTTCAAGGCCACGCTCCTCGGCCCGTTGAGCGTAGTCGAACATCGCTTGAGGTGTGCGGTGGGCGGAGACGACCCGCACTTCGACCCCGACCTCAAACTCCTCGAGAACCTCGACCGCAGCTTTCAAGACGGGATAGTCGGAGTCGGATCCCATGATCACTCCGACTCGAATCGCAATCTCCTCCATCGCGGTTCCTCTCACCACTCAAGGGTTGCCGGATCTTGATATCAACTCTAGCGAACAGTTCAAGGGAACGCGCATTCTCAATATCAGTCCGAGCGACCGCGGATCGTCAATTGTGCACGCACTTCGCGCGCTCGTCGCGCCGCTTCGTCCCGGCTCGAACCGAGACAGGTGACGTGGCCCATCTTACGGTGCGGACGCGAAACGCGCTTGCCGTAGAGGTGCACCGAGCAATCCTCAACGCCGAGGGCCGCCTCGAGCCCCACGATTTCAGCCCGACCCGTTGAGCTCGGCTCTCCCAGGAGATTGACGAGCGCCGCGGGCCGCTTGAGTTCGGTCCTCCCGAGCGGCAAGTTCAAGATCGCGCGAAGATGGTTTTCGAACTGAGAGACAGGGCACGCCTCGATGGTAAAGTGCCCCGAGTTGTGGGGACGAGGAGCGACTTCGTTGACGAGTAGCGCTCCGGAAGTCGTCAGGAAGAGTTCGATGGCAAATACCCCGACCCCGCCAAACGCGTCGACGACCTCACAACCGAGCTTGAGCGCCTGCTTCTCAATCTCGGGACTGATGTCCGCTGGAGCGACCAGCGTGTCGAGCAGGTTCTGCTCTGAGAAAATCATCTCGACCACCGGGTAAGTGACGAGTTCGCCCCGAGGTGACCGAACCACGAGCGCAGCGAGCTCTTTGTTGAGTTCGACACGCTCCTCGATCAACGATTCTCCGACCAGACGATCGGGCCAGTCAGCCTCGGACTCGAGTATCCGTACCGCTCGCCCGTCGTAGCCTCCACGGCGAAGTTTCTGGACCAGCGGATAACCGAACTGACGAAACTCTTCGGGATCACGGGCGGGGGTAAGAGCGAAGCGTGGGCCTGGGATCCCGCGACTCGCGAGAAATTCGCGTTGACGGCCCTTATCCTGGATGAGCTCGAGCAATTCAGGAGCGGGCGCAAGCGCGTATCCATGTCCTTCGAGATGCTTGAGTAACTGCGAGTCTAAATGCTCGATGTCGTAGGTCGTGACTTCGGTCTCGGAGACGAGCGTTCGGACCGCGGACTCGTCCGAGAACTCGGCCTGAATAAATCGGTGCGCGAGCGGCGCGGCGGGCGGGCACTCATCGGGATCCAAAACCCAAAACTCGAGCGCTAGTCGAGAACCTGCCTGAATCATCATTTTCGCGAGCTGACCGCCGCCGAGTATGCCCACTCTTTTCATAGCTTTTGTTTTCATTTTATGGGGGGTCTCACGGACCCCCCTCTTCGCTCCGGCGGAGCCGGAAGCGAATTCACCCCAACGTGCCCCCGCTTTGCGGGGGTTTGAGCTTGGCGGGCTCTGGTTGGCTTTTTTTAGCACCGCTTTGTAGGGGGTTGTCGTTTTGCGGCGTTGTCGGGCCGGTTGGTTAAACAGATTTGTACTATGTGCGTTGCTTTCTTGAAGGGGGGTCTCACGGACCCCCCTCTTCGCTCCGGCAGAGCCGGAAGCGAATTCACCCCAACGTGCCCCCGCTTTGCGGGGGTTTGACCATCCCCGAGGATCACTTTGCTCTTCTTCTCGCTGACCGCACTACTGATCACAATCTGGGCATTGAGCCTCGCTCGCAGTGGTTGGGGCCCGGGCACTCACATCGTGCTCCGCAATCGCTTCCTCGCTCAATCCGACCGGCTGCCAGCAGACAAACGAGCACTGATTGAAGCGCATCCAGCCTGCTTCTCCTACGGGCTCATCGCCGCGGACATTATCAATATCAAAGGCTACGGCGGGATTCAGAACCATTGCCATCACTGGAATATTCGCGAACGCTTTGAAGCATTAGCCCAAGAGCCCGAAGAGCAGGTCTTCTGCCTCGGCTATCTCTGCCATCTCGCCGCGGACGTGGTCGCCCACAACCACTTTGTCCCCTTCCACCTCCTTTACGGCCTCCCCGCCTATATCTACGGTCACTCCTACTGGGAAGGGCGGCTCGATGTCGAAGCGCCTAACGAAGTCTGGGAGGCGATCGACGAGCTGCGCACCCACTCAGAACTCGCACTCAACGACAAACTCATCCAAAAGGCGGTCCCGCGCAAGGCGCTCTCGATGCGATCGAATAAGTTGATCTTCAACTATGTCCTGCTGGCGCGATCGCGCGCCTCATGGCGACGCTTCCTCGATCGAATCCGTCTCGAGACCGCGCGAAGTCGCCTTCAAGAGGAATTCACCGAAGCTTGCCTCGATCGCGCGCTCGAACTGATGTTCACCGTATTCGATCCCCAAGCCTTTGCGCGGGTCCTCGAGTACGATCCGACGGGCAAGGACGCGCTCAAAGAGACGCGTCGACTCCGGCGGAGAGTCAAAGCTCAACACAAAAATGCGAAGGCGGCGCAAGCGGCCTCGAGACGGCTCGCCGATGAAGTCTTCGGACTCTAAGCTTACCGACCCCCGAACCACCCCGTCGCTCAAGGCTCCGCTCAGGCGCCTCAGCTTGATCCCCAGACCGCGCAGTCTCCGCAAGCTGACGCGACTCTCCGAGGAAGTTCCGACCACAGGTAACGATTGGAAACTCTACTTCGAGTCACCCGAGGTCTTCGACGACCTACTCGCCGACCTCGACCGGGCGCGCGAGCGAATCCATATCGAGATGTACATCTTTAGCGACGGCGAGATCGGGAAGCGGGTGGGGGAGGCGCTGGTGCGGGCGAACCAAAGGGGAGTCAAGACGCGCGTCCTCTACGACTGTGTCGGCAGCTTTCGCACGCGACGATCATTCTTCGCCGAGCTCAGAAGCGCGGGCGTCGACGTCGCCGAATACCACCCCGTCGCCCCGTGGCGGCAGCGCTTTGCGATCTTTGCGCGCAACCATCGCAAAACGGTCGTGATCGATGGTCGAATCGCCTACTCGGGTGGAGTCAACATCGGAGACAAATGGTACGAACGCGACTTCAGCGGTCGCGGTTGGCGAGATACGCATATGCGCATCGAGGGACCCGCCTCGGGCGATCTCGAAGTGCTCTTCTTCGACTCCTGGCAGCGCCAAACCGGACAGCTTCTCGAGTATTCGCACGATCGTCAGCGCCGCGCGAACAACTCACCTTGGCAGTTTCTCGTCTTTGGGCGCCATGGGACTCCACACAACAGCGCGCGCGGCCTCTTTCGAACTGGGCTGCGCAAGGCGCGCAAACGGATCCGAATCACCGCCTCCTACTTCGTCCCCGACCGCGGGCTTCGGCGCGAGTTACTCAGGGCCCGCGAGCGCGGGGTCGAGATCGAGCTTCTGCTCCCGAGTCGATCGGACGTGCGCGTCGTCGACTGGGCGAGCCGCGCCTCGTTTTCGCGCTACATGAAAGCGGGGATCCGAGTCTTCCTCTGGCAGCCGACGATTTTGCACGCCAAGAGCATGGCGATCGATGACGACCTCGGCGCCGTCGGTACGAGCAATCTCGACCGCTGGTCTCTCAATTACAATCTCGAAGCGGATCTCCTCAGCAACGACCCCGACCTTGTCCGCGCTCTCAACCAGCAATTTGATACCGATCTCGAGTCGAGCCGTGAGCTCTCATTGCGTGACTGGCAACGTCGACCCTGGACCCACAAAGCGATCGAACGCTTGGCGAGTCTCTTCTCGCCTTGGCTCTAACCCGCATTGTTCATGAACAATGCGGGCTTAAACCGTTGAAGAAAAGGGTTGCAGAAGCGAGAAGGGGCAGCATAGTGCTGATCGAGCCCAAGCGTCAGGCTAGTGCAAGCAAACCCGATTCGCGAGGATCAATGGATATTGTCGAGAAGGGTCGAGAGATACTCAGGGCCGAATCGGCCGCCCTCACCCGCGCGAGTGAACTCCTCGACGAACACTTCGCCAAAGTCGTCGAGCGTGTTCAGAAGCTACCCGGGAAGGTCGTGCTGACCGGAGTCGGTAAGTCGGGAATCATCGCTCAGAAGATCGCGGCCACCTTGAGTTCGACCGGAACCCCGGCGCTCTTTCTGCACTCGGTCGAGGCGGTCATGGGAGACCTCGGCATTCTCTCTCCCGACGACCTCCTGATCGCGATCTCGAACTCGGGTGAGACGAGCGAGGTGGTCAACGTCGTCCACGCTGCCGCTCGGATCGGCACTCCCGCGGTGGCGATGACGAAGAATCCCAAATCGACTCTCGCCCAGGAGTGTGAACTCCTCCTGCCGATCTTCGTCGATCGCGAAGCGGGCCATCTCAGCCTCGCGCCGACGACCTCGACGACTGTGACGCTCGCGCTCGGCGACGCGCTCGCCATGATTTTGATGGAGGCGCGATCGTTCAGCCCCGAGGACTTCGCCCGGTTTCACCCCGGCGGTAACCTCGGCCGACGGCTCGCGCTCAAGGTCCGCGATATCATGCGCACCGGCCAGCAGATTCCGCAGGTGACCGAAGCGGCGCTGGTCCGAGACGCGGTCGATCTGATGAGCGAGAAGGACCGACTCGGAGTCTGCCTCGTAACCGACGAGTCGGGCGCCCTGACCGGCATCTTCACCGACGGCGACTTGCGCCGGCTCGTCGAGCATGAGGCCGAGCACCAGGGAGAGGTCGCCAAGCTTCCGATCCGCGACCACATGTCGAGAGATCCGATCACCGTCGACGACTCGGTGCAAGCCTCCGAAGCGCTCCGCATCATGGAGAACAGCGCCGTCTTCGCTCTTCCCTGCCTCGACGAACAAGGACTCCTCGCGGGAATCATCCACATTCACGACATCCTCGGCCGCGGCAAGTTCATGATCTAATCCCCACCGCCCCAAAGAACGACGCCGACTCGCTCGAAGAGCAGCGTCGGCGTCAGGACAGGGATGGCGTGGGTTCAATCTAAAAGGTCTCGGTGACCGCGTCTCGATTCTGGACGGGAAGAATTTCTGGCTCGAGCGCGTCGACACGGTCGCAGCTTGAGGAACAACCCGGCTTGCGATCGAGGGTCTTACCAGTCGAATCTTGCACATAGGTTACGACCGGACTGCCGGGCAGAAAGCGGAAGCGCTTCTCCTTGTCGACAAGCACCCGATCACCCTGAGCCTCGCGCCCGGTCTCGCGGTAGAAGAGCAGCTCGTAAGTCTTCGAGTTCAAGACGACGTCTGAGTGGGCGAGCTCAATCGCGCCAACCGAGAGCCCCGCCAGGACCAAAGTCACAATCACGATTCGTTTGAGCGGGTGCCGCATCGGCCCCTCCTTTCGCTTGGAAACGAAGGAAGGCAACGCGAGTGCCAGCATCCCCCACCTCGTCGGCAGAGAGACTAAGTCGTCAAATCCATTACCCTTAGTAGCAAGCC
>CAYZYD010000197.1:0-7289 GCA_964482505.1 uncultured Planctomycetia bacterium
CGCCCCAAGGCCACCGTCATGATCAGTACTCGTAGATCGAGTCAGAACTCTGCTGCCATTGACGCTTGAGATCGGCGACGACCTCAGCTTCTAGCTCTTCTCCTTCTAGCTCAGAAGAACTCGACCGGAGCACCGCTTTCAGTCCGACCTCAGGCGCCGGAGGACTCGACTCAAGATGCGGATCGAAAATCTCGAGAAGTTGCTCGTAGGCGATCGATTTCTCCACCGAGTTTCCGGATTCGTAGAGCTGAAACAACCGGTCAACTGCCAGAGGATCCCCCTTGGTAAATCTCAATCGATACTCTCCCAGGGGTTCGGTCGCAAGTTCGAGGCTCTTTGAGCCCTGACGCGAAAGAGCCCCGGGGCTCAGCCGACGCTTTCCGACCTGATCTCGCGAAGCTCTCTTCCGTGGAGTGTGCTTAGCTTGTGTCACACTCGGCTCGAAGAGGTCGCTTTGAGCTCGGCGTACTGCTTGAAACGACCGGTTGAGTCGCTCGAGCGTCGTTTCGCTGTGGGGGCTCTCAGGACCGAGCTCTCGCTCGAGGCCTTGCCAAATCGCGAGAGACTCGTCGAAAGAGAAGGTGACCTCTTTGAGTTCCAAACGGAGTCGATCGACAACTGCGGTTAAACGATCGCGGTCCTGCTGGGAATGACCGACCGTTTTGGAGAGGGTGAGGACGCTTTGATCGAGACCGACCAATCGGTCTTGCGCGATCGCAAATTCAGATTCGAGCTGCGCAAGCCGCTGCTTCTCTGCATTCAGGTTGCGGAATAGCTCTTCTTGGGCGACTCGAAGATTCTTCTCGAGCCGAGCTACGGCTTCATCGAGTTCGATTTGATCCCCTCGATTGTCACTTACCCAAGTAGCGAGTTGGCTCTCGAGAGCCTCGGCCTGGGCGTGCGTTTCAGCGGCGCTCTCTCGAACTCGATTCACTTCGGGAAGCACACGAAATTCGATATAGAGAAAGGGCAACGCGATGAAGGCGACGGCCGCGGCTCGACGCCAAAGCGCTCCCGATCCCATCGTCGACTCTCGCCGAGCGGCTCTCTCGGCTTGGGAGGAGCGCGCCTTGGCCTCTTTGGCCGACGATCGGTCGACGCGGGATAAAACGCGGTGGCGCAAAGAAGCGGGTGGATCCACTCTCGGAATCGCGGCGACCGACTTAAGCAGGGCGGTGTACTGCTCGAAATCCCGAGCACACTCAGCACAACGATCCAAATGGGCGGCCACTGCGGCTCGTTCGACTGGGGTTAACTCGTGATCGAAGTAGTCATCGATCTCGGCGCGAGTTTGCGCGCAGTTGAGTTCGGGAGGCTGCATCAGGTGCTCCGATCTCTCCGGGTCCCCGATTGAGTTGAGCGAGGCTTCTGCGCCCGCTGGAATAGATTGTAGAAATGTCGTCGAGCCCGGTGCAATCGACTCTTGACGGTACCGACCTCGCACCCGAGGAGACCCGAGATCTCCTCGTAAGTTAACCCCTCAAAGTCGCGCAAAACGATGAGCTCTCGTTGAGCTGGAGCGAGCAGCCCGAGGATCTTGCGGACACTGTGACGCGTTTCGGCCGCGATCGCTGTATCCACCGGCCCCGGTTCTCGTTGCGATTCGGAACGGGAGAAGTGGACCGAATCGGGCTCCAAATAGACGACCCGCCCCTTGCGTCGCATCTCGTCTCGAGCGAGGTTAATTGCGATCGCAAAGACCCATCCCTTCGCGTTGCCCTCAGGCCTGAAGTGTTGAGACTTACTATGTATTCTTAGGAAGGTTTCTTGGGTCAGATCGAATGCGGTGGCCGAGTCGCCGCTCAGGCGGAGCAACAGGTTGTAAATCGATCGCTCGTAACGCTCGAGGAGGGCCACGAGAGCAGCCTGAGATCCCGATGCGAGTTGAACGAGCAGATCTGAATCGGTCACTGACAATTCCGGCATTTCTGGGGATTGCGGCATCTCCGCAGAGTCGCCTGCCGATGTGGGCTTTAAGAGCTTTTTGAGCTTGAGCTTAACCGGCGCGGGAACGCCATCTCCGGAGGGCACATTTCGGCGGGAAACACCAGCAGGGGCGTCTGCTGAGCTGGATCGATCGATTGAGTTGTCAGCGAGCACATAACCTCCCAACTCCGAAGGCAGCCTTTACGGGGTTCGGGAATCGAGGTTCCCAAAAATATCACAGAAAAGTGAAAGGTCGTCCCGAGGAGCGGCCCGAACTCGGCACCGCGAAGCAATATGCTATCGCGGGCTCAAACTTGCTGAAGGACTTACGGGCAGATCGCAAAGAGATCGCAACCGAGGGTGTCAATCGTAGGGTCAGGGCCGCAAGTCGCAGTGGGTGCGGGGATAGGGGGACCTCCAACGAAAAGGAATTCAAGCGTGTAGATAGGGTCCGCGATGTTGGCGGAGCCGTCGTCGTTCGTGTCGATCGCGTCGAGGCAGGTCACATTCTCGCCACTGAAGAGGAAATCGAGAGCCAGGACGGGGTCGGCCACATTGATCGAGCCGTCGACATTGGCATCACCTCTCACGAACAAGGGCTCCACCGCGGGAAAGAGCTCAATCAAGCCTGCGGTTCCCGTAACGAAGAACTCCTCTAAACCGCTGACCACGACGTTATCGACCGGAGGGTTGCCGAGACCGTCGATAAAACGGAGCGAAGTAAAGACCGAAGATTCGCTGCCGACGAGAGATTGCCCAACCGTCGAGTATTGAATTGAAAAGAGATCCATCGCGCTGGTGAACTCAAAGAGCTGATCGAGCTCGAAAGAAAAAAGCGCGGCAACCGTGACCGCTCCGGGATAAACCTGAGCCGCGTAAAAGTCCGGACCCGCCCCTCCGTTCAGGTTAGACAGCTCGACTCCCTGGTCGACACTCACTGGCTCGATAAGACTGTCGTTTTGGACCGCCACCGAGAAAGTCGATACAGGGTTGGGGTATCCCGGGTTGCCGGAGTCCTCTTGGATCGAGAAGGTTGACGCAAACGTCGCGGCACCGGTCGCCGATGGGACGTTCACTTGAGCAGAAGACATCCGATAGCGGAAGTTGCTTGGCACAATCTCGATTGTGCCCGACTGAAGTAGCGGAGTCTCTGAATTACCCATCTCCTCTACCACAATATTCGTAACGGGTGTCCCGGTACCACCCAAGGTGTCGCAGAACTCGATCTCGGTCTCCCCACTTTGAGTGTCGATCGGCACATAGATCGCGCGATTCAGTTCGTAGTTGAGTCCGGGCGCGAGCGTCGACTCACCAAAGAAGTTGAGCACCACCCCGGTGGTCCAACCCTCCCCCGGAAACACCGCCGGATTGTCGAAATCGGGGGGCTCGCCACCATTGCTCGTCAACGTGGCTAGCCCCGATACCACCGAGTCGATCTCGACCATGGCGGGATCGTGACAAACTCCGATCGACCAACCCTGGAGAGGAAGACCGGAGCTGTCGAGAAAGAAGCTCAACTCAATAGGATCGGCCGTAGTCTCAGCAGAACTCGACCGATAGAGATAACTCGGATTCTGAGCGAAGAGCGGAGTCAGGATAAGACTCGCCCAAACGCCGACCAACAGTGCGCGTTTCGGCATGGGATCTCGGATCGGTAAGTGGGAGTTGGGAGGCCTCGAGAAGAGAAGGTTAGCAGCGCGGCGGAACGCTGACAAACCTGACTCGGACAAAACTGGAATTACCGCTCCCTCACCAACGGTCTCCGATTGACTTAAGCGGGTAGAGGTTAGGCGGAGACGCGATTTACAGCTTTTCCTTGGGTTAAGTACTCGAGTACTTGACGGGCGCTCATCAGACCGACCGCATCCTGAGCTTCTCGCGTCGACGCCCCGAGGTGGGGAGTGAGGATCAGCTTGGGATGCTTCCGAAGGGGAGACTCCTCTTGAGGAGGTTCCGATTCAAAGACGTCTAATGCGGCACCCGCGAGGAGGCCTTCGTCGAGCGCTTGGATCAGCTCGGCTTCATCGACGACACCGCCGCGCGCGCAGTTGACGAGATAGAGCGAGGGCTTGGCGGTCCCCAAGAGTTTTCGATTGACGAGACCGCGAGTTGAGTCGTTGAGGGGAACGTGCAGTGAGATGTAGTCCGAGACCCGGAAGAGCTCTTCGAGCGTGACGGTCTCGGGGTCGCCTTGGCCAGGGTTCGCGGCGAGGCTGGGATCACACACCTTGACTTGCATGCCGAGACCTTCGCCCATACGAGAGACGTCCTGCCCGACTTTGCCGTAGCCGAGCACCCCGAGCACCTTCCCGCCGAGCTCGGTCCCCTTGAACACTTTGCGGTCCCAGCGTCCCTCTACCATGCTTTGGTGGGCAGGAGGGATCTGCCGCGCCAGCGCAAACATGAGCCCGATCGACAACTCTGCCGCCGCCCGGGCATTGGCTCCCGGAGTATTCATGACCACCACGTCGCGAGCCGCGGCGGCCTTGACGTCGACGTTGTCAACGCCGGCTCCAGCCCGACAAACACACTTGAGTTGTTTAGCTTGGTCGAGCAGCTCAGCGGTGACCTGGGTCCCCGAACGCACGATCCAGCCCTGCACCTCACCGAGAACCTCGTGATAGTTATCGTGCTCTTCAATCACTTCTACCGAGGAGTTCGACTCGAGGATCTCCCGAGTCTCGGCGGGGAGCGGATCGCTGATAAGAACCTTGTACACACTACCTCCTCGGCTGGATCGACGATGCGTGAGCGACTGGCGCTATTACGGAGAGCTCCAGTACTCTCAGAGTAGAATCCGACGCTTGATTCTTCGAAACGCAACTTGCTTGAACAGAAGGTCTTCAAATTGCGACGGACCAACGATCTAGCAATTGGAAGCTTAGAGCATAGACCGATCAAGAGAGCATTAAGAAGAATCTCAGTCGAATCGACCGACAACGATGCTCGCGTTGTGCCCCCCAAATCCGAAAGAATTTGAAAGGGCATTCTGAATACGCTTTTCCCTCGGTTCGTTGGGAACGCAGTCGAGATCGCAATCGGTGCCTGGGGTGTCGTAATTGATCGTGCAGGGAACGACGCCGCGCGAGATGCCGAGTACGGTGGCCGCGAGCTCCACCGCCCCCGAAGCGCCGAGTAGGTGGCCAATCTGCGACTTCGTCGAGCTCACCATCAATCGGCTGGCGTGGTCGCCAAAGACTGCCTTAAGGGCCCGAGTCTCCATGGCGTCGTTGAGTTTTGTCGAAGTGCCATGCGCGTTGACGTAGTCGATATCGGGCTTGGAGAGGCGAGCTTGGCTCAAAGCCGTCTCCATCGCATGCGCGGCCATCGAACCGTCGGGGAGCGGTGCCGTGATGTGACCCGAGTCGTCGCTCATCCCAAAGCCCTTCACCTCGGCGTAGATATTCGCCCCGCGTCGCCGCGCAAACTCCTTCTCTTCGAAGACGAACATCCCAGCTCCCTCGCCCATCACGAAACCGTCTCGTGTCAAGCTGAAGGGACGCGAGGCGGTGGTCGGCTCGTCATTGCGAGTCGAAAGTGCCTTCATATTATTAAAGCCGCCGATACCGAGAGGCGTGATCGTCGCTTCAGACCCCCCAGTCACCACCACGTCGCAACGACCGTCGCGAATCAAATCGAGCGCGCAACCGAAGGCGTGTTGGGAGGAAGCGCAGGCGGAACTCGTCGAAAAGTTGGGGCCTTGGAGCCCGAGCTCGATCGCGATCTGACCGGCCGAGGCGTTGATCATCATCATCGGGATCATGTAGGGAGAGATCCGCCGGGGCCCCTTCTCCATGTACGCGCGATAATTGCTCTCGATCGTCCAGAGGCCACCCATACCCGAAGCGCTGATCATCCCCGCCCGCACCGGATCGAGTTGGTCGACGGACAGACCCGAATCAGACCAAGCCTCTTTGGCGGCAAAGAAAGCATACTGGCAGAAGAGATCCATGGTCTTCGCCAGTCGACGGTAGTCTTCCGGCACTTCGAAGTCGGTAACCTGACACGCGAAGTTAGTTTTGAAGTCGGTGATATCAAAGCGATCGATCGCAACCGCACCGCTCTTCTTGGTCAGTATGCCGTCCCAAAACTGATCTTTACCCGAACCGATCGGCGAGATGACGCCGATCCCGGTGATGACGATTCTTCGATCCATGGGCGAGCCTCTATCCTAAACGCTACCTCAGTAGTTTCTGACACAATAAAGCCCCGAGATAGTCGGGGCAAGTATCCGAGTGTTGCCGTCAGATCGAGGTTACGAGCCGTCTTGCAAACTCACCAACTCGCGACCTCGAGGCGGCGCCAAGGAACTCGAACGAGTCCCGAACACACTCATGATAACGGAGCCTGAAACAAACGCGCTCGGGCGCAGGATTCTTGCCACAACTCAAAGACGTGGCGCGAGGAGATCTCGACCCTTCCGAGTTACTCTCGGGTGCGGCCCCGAAACTCGAGGGCGGTCCCAAACGAGAGAAGTTTCAGAGGCCCGCGTAGCCCAGCCGCCCGAGCGCGATTGTTGTTAGTTAGGATCGCAATTTATCGATGTGTGCGACTGCGTCGCCAACCGTCTTGATATTTTCCGAATCATCGTCGTCGATCTTGATATCAAACTTTTCTTCAAGCCGTATCAAGAGGTCCATAACGGCGAGAGAGTCCGCTCCGAGATCACCGACAAACGAGGTCTCTGGTTTGATTTTGTCGGCGTCGACGTCCAACGTCTGGGAGACAACCTCGACCACCATGCTGAAAGTATCTTCACTCACTCTGTTTCCCTCCACTTGCACTGGGGAATTCTGGTACTGGCGAAGGCCCCGCCAAAAAGTTATTCCGGTTGAGGCCGGGCGATATCGCAGGCTGCTAATGTCCGATCAACAGAAGGTCACAACCGCGCGGGAAGTTGATTTACGGTCAACATAGGTG
Source organism: uncultured Planctomycetia bacterium (assembly GCA_964482505.1). Lineage (GTDB taxonomy): Bacteria > Planctomycetota > UBA8108 > UBA1146 > JAJFFE01 > CAYZYD01. The sequence goes on from CAYZYD010000197.1 coordinate 6,847, forward strand.
TGACACGCGACCTCGGGAATCCGAGCGCCGCTGCTTCGACCCTCGCAAACGGGCGATAGGCTTGCGTAAAGGCAAGATAGTAGAAGATTTCCCAAAGCATTCCAACGGCACCTGGCGCCGAATCCAGCCCCACCGTCAAGTCGACCAAGCTGGCCCCCGGCCCCGGACCTACCATTGGGAAGAAGCGTGTAGCCCTCTCGGCCTTAAAGTAGCGGACTCGCGAATCATGCCGGCGAGACCGGTCCGTCTGAAGGTGCTTCCGATTTGAGACTCGTGAGATTTGGGCGCGTAGAGCACCGCCGGCTAGAGACGGGTTGGCGCATTCGACCACCGCTGCTTCACGCGCCAGGTATCGCCGGCCTGAACCGTAATGACTTTGCGGTCGGACCTCTAGTGTCCTGTTCGGAAAGTTCGAGTGAGAACTCGGCGAGCCATTCGGCCTT
>CAYZYD010000198.1:0-7253 GCA_964482505.1 uncultured Planctomycetia bacterium
CGGCGAGCCATTCGGCCTTCCTGGCTAGCAGCCCGCCCGAAAAGTCAGAGTCGACGAGGGCGGCGCCCACGACGCTCGAGTTTTGTCTGCTCAGAGTCTCGACCTGTTCAAAACCACGAAACAGCTCATAGCGCCCAAGGAATGTTGTACGGATGAATCAATACGAAGGCGATTACCTGCCAAAGAAAAAAACCGCTCCCGCTATCGTAACGATCGGTGCTCTCCTCGCTCTCGTCGGTGCGGCCGGCCTGTTTCTTTATAGACTCAATCAGGGAAAACAACCGGTGGTCGAGAAGACGACCGAGAAGAAGGTCGAGATCGACGTCGGGGCACAGATCGAACCCCATATCCAGAAGCAGAAGCAGCTCAACCGCAAGGTCTATGAACTTTCTCGCGGCGAAGATGTCAAAGCCCACCGAGAGGCGTTCAAAGAAGCGCTCGCCTTTAACGAAGAGCTGAAGCAGAAGTGGGCCACGTTAACTGCAGAACTTCGTGACAGCGAAGGTGCGTACAAGGCCAACTTCGAGGGCTACAAAAACATAGATACGCAGCTTCACAATTTGCGCTTCGACCTCCTCAAAGCGAAGCCGATCAATTAGGTATCGAACCGGTCTCAGCTCGGTAGTCCATTTTGGGTAAACGCGATCGGCCCCAGGCATACAATGACGCTTCACGTGATACTATGACTGATCGCTACTCCCGCCAGCGCCTATTCCAGGGGGTCGGGGAGGAGGGACAGCAGCGACTCGGGAGAGCGCGGATCCTGCTCGTGGGCTGCGGAGCCCTCGGGACCCATATCGCTCAGCAACTCGTCCGGGCCGGGGTGGGGCAGCTTCGAATCTGCGACCGCGATTTTGTCGAGTTGAACAACCTCCAGCGTCAGGTCCTCTTCGACGAAGACGACGCGGGGAGCGTTCAGCCCAAGGCTCAAGCGGCGCTCACCAAACTTCGGCGAGTGAACTCGGAAATCCTCATCGAAGCCGAGACCGTCGATCTTCGTCCCGACAATGTGCGAAGGCTCTCAGACGGTGTCGACCTCATTCTCGACGGCACCGACAATTTTGAGACTCGCTACCTGATCAACGACGTCGCGATCGAGCGAGGGCTCCCCTGGGTTTACGGAGGAGTCGTCGGCAGCCACGGTATGGTGCTCCCAATCGATCCCAACCAGTCGGCTTGTCTTACCTGCCTGATGCCCGAGGCGCCGCCGCCCGGGAGCGCGGCGACCTGTGATACGGCGGGCGTGCTCGCCCCAGCCGTCGCGGTCGTGGCTTCGATCCAAGTGACGGAAGCGCTCAAGATCGTCGTAGGGAGTCCGCTCGTGAGCTGGGGGACGCTCACCACTTTTGATATCTGGCGGAGCGAATACCGCCGATTTGAGATTCGTCGAAACTCGGCCTGCCGGAGCTGTCACGCCCGCGAGCTCGACTATCTGAAGAGTCGGCGGGGACAGGCTTCGGAGCGCCTTTGCGGCCGGAACGCGGTCCAGATCCAGCCCCGAGAGTCACACTCAGAAGCGATCGATCTCGAGGCGATGAGCGAGCGCTTGTCTCGCGAAGGTCGCGTGCTATATAACGGGTATCTCCTCCGGTTCGAGCACGATGATCTCGAACTGACGCTCTATCCCGACGGGCGCGCCATCGTCAAGGGAACCGAAGAATCGAAGCGGGCCCGAGCGTTCTACTCAAAGTTTGTCGGCGCCTGAGTTCCGCAGCGACTCACCTCGTCGCAGAAACGATCAAAGGGGTGCCAACCATCTCGGGCGCCTCTTCGAGCCGCAGAGGCGCGTGGGGCCAATAGCAGTGAACCTTCAGCAGTGAACCCTAAACTGTGAACCAGTAACAGAGCAAAGTAATAGAGAAACAGCGACAGAGAATAGCGACAGGGAAGTAGCCCGTGCACAGACGCCCAGACCCCCCCACCTCGATTATCGATTCGCTGAGCCGAGCCCAAGCGAAAGAGGGTTGGCTCTCTCCCGAAACGCTGCGCTCAATTGCGGCCGAGCTCGGTCAACCGCTCCACCGGGTTGAGAGCGTGTCGACCTTCTACACGCACTATCGACGCGAAAAGCCGCGCCCCGTTCAGATCCAAGTTTGTCGAGATCTCTCCTGCATGCTCGCGGGGGGCGAAGCCGCGTGTAGCGAAGTCCGTGAAGAGAACGCCGCTGACGACGTTCAAGTCGAAGAGGTCTCCTGCCTCGGCCGTTGTGAGCGAGCCCCGGTCGCGATCGTCAACCATGAAATCGTCGAGACCGAAGACCTCGAAGCGGTGACCGCCGCCGTCGATCGCGCGAGGCGCGGTGAGCCGCCCCAGTTCGACGACGAGACGCGGGTCAGCTGGGCCGCTGACATCTATGACGGCGAGTCGGAGTACTTCAGTACGCTGCGGCGCATGGTCACGAATCGTGAAGACCCCGCGCAAATTGTCGAAACCCTCAAAGAGTCGGGGCTCCGAGGTATGGGTGGGGCCGGCTTTCCAACCGGGCTCAAGTGGGGCTTCGTCCGCGCCGAGTCGGCGACTCCGAAGTACGTCATCTGTAACGCGGACGAAAGCGAACCCGGGACCTTCAAAGACCGCGCGATCCTCGACGATCTTCCATATCTCGTTCTCGAAGCGATGGCGATCGCGGGCTACGTGATCGGTGCGGAGAAAGGCACCGTCTTCATCCGTCACGAATACGAGCCCGAGCGGCTTTCGATCGAAGCCGCGATTCGAGACGCTTACTCCGAGGGACACCTCGGCCAAAAACTCTTCGGGACTGACTTCTCGTTTGATATCGACGTCTTCGTCTCCCCGGGTGGATACATCCTCGGCGAGGAGACCGCGCTGCTCGAGTGTATGGAAGACAAGCGCGGAGAGCCACGCAACAAGCCCCCCTTCCCGGGGTCGTTTGGACTCTGGGGAAAACCGACTCTGATGAACAATGTCGAGACTCTCGCCCACGTCACCGGCATCCTCGGGCGCGGCCTCGATTGGTGGCGCAGCCTGGGACGCGGCGACTATGCGGGGCACAAGTTCATCAGCGTGAGCGGCGACGTCAACGAACCCGGGGTCTACTTGATCCCGGTCGGGTCCACGCTCGGTGAGCTCCTCGAGCGGGCGGGCGGCATGCTCCCCGAGACCGAGCTCGCCGCAATCGCTCCCGGGGGGGCCTCGAGCAACTTTATCCGTCCCGACAAACTCGATACCGAGATCGACTTCCAGCCGCTCCAGGAGGCGGGTTCGATGCTTGGCTCGGGCGCATGCGTCTTCGTCGGCGACCATCACCCACTTCTCGAAGTTGGGGTTAATGTCGCGCGCTTCTTTCGCAATGAGTCCTGCGGCAAGTGTGTGCCTTGCCGCGTCGGCAGCGAAAAGGCGATCGCGCTGCTCGAGGGTCGCGACAAACTTCCGGTGGGTTCGCGCGAGTTACTCGAAGAGCTCAATGAAACGATGCACCAAACCTCGATCTGCGGGTTGGGTCAGGTCGCGCTCGCTCCATTACTCTCAATCATCGAAAATTTTGACGACGAAATCGAAAGCGAATAGCGACCTGTGAAAAACGACGCACGGATGCGCGGGTTCAAGAAGCGCGCCGAGGTCGAAGCCGTCGTTCAGCTCCTTCAGTCACGCCTCAAGCTCGCCGCGACCGAGAGTGTCCCCTTAGAACATGCGGCGGGGCGACGGCTCGCGCAAACAATTGTCTCGCCCGTCGACGTTCCCGCGTTCGATCGTTCGGCGATGGACGGTTACGCGGTGGTCGCTTCGAGCACCTTTGGGGCGAGCGAGTACTCGCCGGTTAGTTTGCGAATCGTCGGCTCAGCGCGGCCGGGCTCACGACCCTCAACCGAAGTCGGACCCGGAGAGACGGTCGAAATTGCAACTGGAGCTCCCCTACCGCACGGAACCGATGGCGTCGTCAAGGTTGAAGAGACGCGACCCGGAAAGTCGAGCGACGACGGTTCGGCGAGCGTCGAAATCACTGCCCCGATCTCGCCCGGAAAAAACGTCTCGGCGGTCGCAGAAGACATCGCGCAAGGGACCGAGATCCTCCCCACCGGTCGAAACCTCAGACCTCAAGATATCGGAGTCCTCGCTTCGATCGGAACCCAAGCCGTGACGGTCTTCGCCCGGACCTCGGTTCGAATCTTGGTCACGGGCGGCGAGATTGTCCCGATCGGCGCAGACGGCACTGGCGCCGCCTCCTATCGAACCATCGATGCGAACTCGCCGATGCTCAGCTCACTCGTTGATCGAGATGGGGGTCGAATCGACGCGGTCCGGTACGTCGATGACGACGAAGCCGCCATTCGAAGAGAGCTTCGCGACGCGGCTCAAGCGGCTGAGCTGGTCATCGTCACCGGGGGTTCGTCGGTCGGCCCCGAAGATTATGTCCCGCGACTACTCGACGAACTCGGTGAGCTCGCTGTCCACGGAGTTGCGATGCGACCCTCGAGCCCGACCGGTCTCGGATTCATCGGAGAGGTTCCGGTCTTTCTGCTCCCGGGCAATCCAGTCTCGGCACTCTGTGCCTACGACTTCTTCGTCGGTCCGTCTCTAGGCTGGCGAGCTCGACAACCCTGGGGTTGGCCCTACCCTCAACAGACCGCAACCCTCGCCCGCAACATCGCGAGCGAAATCGGCCGAGTCGATTACTTGCGCGCGCGGCTCTCCGAACGAGGGCTCGAACCGTTGGCTATCTCGGGCGCTTCGATCCTCTCAACGACGGTGCGAGCCGACGGCTTCGTCGTGATCCCGCGCGAACTCGAAGGCTATCGGGCGGGGACCGAAGTGACGCTCTATCTCTACGACCCGGCGCGCCACTATCCGATTCAGGTCGACTCGTGAACACAGAGCCTTACTTTGAAATCTTGCCGGCCGAGACGGCTCGAGCTCGATTCCAGGAAATCTTTGGAGAGATTTCGCCTCGCTCTGAATTCGTGGACCTCTCGCGAGCCTTAGGCCGAGTCGTCGCGACTTCTATCATCTCGGAGATCGACGTTCCCGGGTTTGATCGCGCCAACGTCGACGGCTTTGCAGTTCAAGCGAGTTCGGTCTTTGGCGCGGATGAAGAGAATCCGGTCAAGCTCAAGTTGACCGACGAAGAGCTGACTCCAGGAGTCACCCCAACTGTTGAAGTCGGTTTGGGCGAAGCCACTCGCATCAGTACTGGAGCGAGGATCCCGCGGGGGGCCGACGCAGTCGTGATGCTCGAACACGTCGACGAAGTCGACGATGATGGAATCGAAGTTCGGCGCGCGCTAACTCCGGGTAGCCATTTGAGCTTTGCTGGATCGGACCTCGCTCGCGGAGAACTCGTCATTCGCGCGCGGACGGTGTTGACTCCGCGCGAGACCGGCTTGCTCGCGGCCCTGGGTCTAGCGGAAGTCGAGGTCTTCAAGCGACCACGAATCGGCGTTCTGTCGACGGGCGACGAAATCGTCGCCCCGGGCGAACCGCTCGAGCTCGGCCAGATCTTCGATTCAAACCAACGGATCGTCCTCGATATTTTGGCCGAGATCGGCTGCGCGCCGGTTGCGCTGGGGGTCGTCGCCGATCTCGAAGGCGAGCTCCGCACCCGCATCAAAACCGCCCTCGACGAACTCGACGGACTCGTACTCTCGGGGGGTACGTCCAAAGGGGCCGGCGATCTCACCTCCAAGGTGATAAGCGAGCTCTGCGAAGTCGTCTGCCACGGAGTCGCAGTCAAACCGGGCAAGCCGCTCTGTCTCGCACATTCCAAACAGAAGCCGGTCGTCGTACTGCCGGGCTTTCCGACCAGCGCCGTCTTTACGTTTCACGAATTCGTGGTGCCCGTTTTGCGCAAGCTCGCGGGGCAACCGTCGGGGCAGGCCTCGGTTCGATCCGCGCGAGTCCCGCTTCGAATCAACAGCGCCCGCGGTCGAACCGAGTATGTCCTCGTCCATCTTGTCGAAGGCCCGGAGGGTTGGACCGCCTACCCGACCGGCAAGAGCTCGGGAAGCTTGACAGCATTTAGTCGCGCAGACGGCTACTTCGAAATCGATCGTCTCGCCGAGTATGTCGAGGAAGGCGATGTCGTTCTCGTCCGTTTGCTCGGTCAGAAGCTCGAACCCGCGGCGCTCACCTTTGTCGGCAGCCATTGCCACGGGGTGGACGAACTGCTCTCGCTACTCCACGAGGCCGGTACCACGACGCAGGCGATCTACGTCGGAAGCGAAGGCGGTCTGCGGGCGGCCGAACGGGGCGAGTGCGATGTGGCGGGACTCCACCTCGTCGATGAAGCCGGGGTCTATAACACGCCTTTTGTCGGCGCGGGACTCGAGCTGATCCGCGGGTACAAACGCACCCAAGGAGTCCTGTACCGCGGCTCCGAGGAACCCGAACTCTCCCAAGCCCGACTGATCAATCGCAACCGAGGCAGCGGGACGCGCCGTCTCGTCGATCAACTCGTGGCCGAATTCAAGGCGCCCCCTCCCGGCTTTGAGCTCGAGGTCCGGTCGCACAACGCGGTTGCGGCGGCGATCGATCAAGGCCGTGCCGATTGGGGAGTTGGGATCGAAGGCGTCGCGAGACTCTACGGCCTTTCGTTTCGGCCGATCACCCAAGAGCACTACGACTTCGTGATTCCCAAGTCGCGCCGCGACCGACGACCCGTCCTCGAGTTTATCGATCGACTCCGGTCGCCAGCCTTCCGAGATAAACTCCGTCGGTTCGGCTTCGACCCCGCCCCGCTCGATTGATAACGAGTCGGCTCCCCTGCCGACTTACCAGTCTGCCGCGGATAAGTGCCCCATACTCGCCGGCTTCGAGGACGATGACTTTCGTGAAGCTCATTACTTCTGTTGAGAGCTCATGAGAAATCAAGTTCCTCGCCCCGCTCCGCCAGGTTGGCATCTCTCTCCCCCACAACCGAACAAACTCTTCGAGCGGGCACTCTCACCAAACCGACTCTGATTCGCTTTGCTTCGAAGAGCTTCTAATAATCCTCCGCCCGTATGCTCGCTCAACCATTTTGCGAGAGAGCACTATCTTCGAGCCAGGGAGGGGGAAAGGGGAATCTTCGCTTTTGGCGGGGGTCGGGGTCTTCGGGCCTCGGCCCTTTTTCTTTTGGCTCACCCTCACTGCCAGAGTCCGTTCAGCGGAGTATGTGTACGTACTTGCGAGCCTAAAAGGAGAGGTCGAGTTCGCGCGCGAGCCGATCTGCCTGCTCCGCCCAGCCGCGGTTGGCGAGCGGGCTCGCGGGACTCGGATGCAACAGTCTCGTGACTTCAAGACCGGCGTCGATCTCTGCC
>CAYZYD010000199.1:0-7226 GCA_964482505.1 uncultured Planctomycetia bacterium
CGGGGTCTCGAAGGCTTCGGATCCGGCCCACGGTCCCGGGGTTGAACCAATCGAGGTTCTTGAGCGGCAGGGCTGGGATGCCGATGAAGTCGACGGGAATCTGCACGAGTTGCTCCTCAGACCAGGGAGTCGGGAGGCTCGAAGTCGTGGTGATGTAGGGTCTGAGTCTCTCGAAGTCGATGGGCCGGATCGTCTCGAGGCCGTCGAGGTTGGCGATCTCGCGAAAATTCTCCACTGCCTCGGGGAAGTACTTTTTCAGGTGCTTCTTGGCCCGCTTAATCTCCTTCTTGAGAACCCCTTCAAACATGTTGCTGACGCCGGTCCCCACCTGCTTGGTCGCCTTGAAGCGATCCGCCAGTTTCGAAGCCTGGACGACTCCGTAGCGACCGCGCCCCTGTTCGAGCAGATCGATCAAGCTCTTTGCCACTCCGATCTTCTTGAGCTTCTTGACCGCGTCTCGATATTCGTCGTCTTCGACTTCAAATTCCCCGGGCCGTTCAAAGAGCGATTCGTCGAGGCCCGCCCGTAGGAGCAACTTGGCACTGAGACCGTACTCTTTCATGTTGCGGATATTGAGACCGATGATTGCGAGGGTTTGGGCAAAGAAAGGAACCATCGACCAATTGGCGATTTCGCGGATCGCTTGAGGAGTACGGAAGCTATTGAGCACACCGCTCTCAATATTGCGGATGCGGTGGAGAAAGACTTTTGCCGCGCGCAGATCGAATACCGGGTAGCCCGCGTCGGCGGGCCAAGTTCCCGAGAGATACGCTCCGCGAAAAATACCCGTCAATGCCTTCTCGGTCTTACCTCGGTAGGTGACAGCCTCCATGGTGAAGAAGATGGGATTAAAGATCACCACCACTCCGTCGATCGTCTCAGGATCGTCGTCAGCGGGGAAGGCTTTGGTATCGTCGAGCGGCAGGGTCTCGAGTTTCTGGTCTCCTTCGATTGGTTGCGATAGATGGCTCGACGCGAAGAGGTTGCCGAGTAGTACAGGCGAAGCGGTGTTGAGATTGACCTTGGCCTGTTCATCTTCAACGAAGATATCGACAAAGGTCGATCGAATCCCGGCCCCCGAGCGAGCCGATGAGGCCGTCCCCGTCACCGAGCGCGAACCGCGCTTTGTTTCCTCCGCCGCTGCTTCTACTCCATCCACTTCGCTGAGCGAGCTCCAGTAACCGTCCTCGATCTGGATATCGAGCTCGGCCCAATCGTCAAAAAGACTGCCCGGAACCTCTCGGATGGCCGTCGACTCCGAGTCGACGGCGAGGTCGATCTCGAACACTTCGGTATCGCGACTCGGAAAACTCTCGTAGAGCCGGTGGATCGCGTAATTGCGTGCACTCGATTGGGCGAGGTTTGCGCGGCTCTGAGCTTCAAAGGTCCCCGCGCCCTGCTCTTGCTGTTTCATGGAGAGGGCGAACGGAGTCCCGATAACGAGCAGTGCACTGAGGACGAGAATGACCAGGATCAGCGCAAGCCCACCTTCGCGAACTACATTCGCTCGCGCCCCGCGCTCTTCCTCGCGATCACTTGTCGCCTCAGAGGGGCGTCCCGTAAAGAACTGCTCGGGTTGATCTCGCCTGGTCATGCTCAGCCTCCTTCAGCCCCGCACCGTGCCGGTGAGTTCGACGATGATGATTTCGAGGTCTGCTGGGTTCTCGAGGGATTCTTGAGCAGACTCTTCCGCCTCTTCCCCGTTCTCCTCTCGGTGTAGACCTTCTAAATAATCCAAGAGAGCTTCGAGGGGATCTTCGACGATCGGTTCGCCCTCGGTCGATCCGTCGGTACCCTCTTCCGTTTCGCGGACTCCCGGCACGACACCCGTCTGGGCCGTGGGCTCGCTCGGCTCCTCCGCCGGGACTCCACTGATCCTAACCTGCACCGGTTCATTGTGAATCAGCGGGTCCAGAGCCCCGCGGCTGTCAAAGTGGATGGTAAAGGAGCGCGCGTGATCGAAGAAGGCCTGCGGCGGAAGCTCGTACTGAGTCGGTTCGAGCGCAACCATAAACTTCGCCTGGTCGATACGCCCGAGAAAGGGCCGGTCGGGATGGCTTACGTAGAGCGGTTCGTTTGAAGCCCGTAGTCGACTCGGCAGGGCGGGCCACGCCTCGCTCTTCGCGTCTCGGAACCCGTCCGGCCACCAGTACTGGGCGCTTCCGTCGACTTCGATCGATAACTCGGTCCCGTCGAAGGTCACCCGCAAGTGGGTCCAGCGGTCCGGCCAAACCGCGCGCGGTCCCGTGAGGACGAGATAGCTCGACTCTTCGGCACTTGTCAGCTCGAAGTAAACTCCCCCATCACCGCGGAGCCCGAGCTCGTAGGCGTCCCCTTTGCTCATCACCGAATACTCCAGAGCACGGCGTGGATCGACCCAGGCACCGGGTCGCTGGCGGCGCTGTTTGAGATCTCTTTCGGTGAGTTCCGGGGGATAGAACCGCACCCACGCTTCGAGGCTCACCCCCGAGGAGGAGTTGTACCGCGGCCGGTGCTCTGCAGTGAGGTAAGACTCACCGGCAAAGCTAACCGCTTGGCCGATCTTACCCCGATCGGCGTAGACCTCACCGCGCGGCTCGAGTACCTCTCGATACGCGCCTTCGAGGCCGGTGCGGATCCGCTCGCCGCTATAAACGCCACTCTCTTCAAACGCCCAGGCCCCGACGGTCTCGTAGAGGAATGCGGTGACCCGCTTGCGCTCAACTTCGATAAAGACCTTGGAAGGCATCGAGGTCACATTGGATGAATTGCGGGCGCTGCGGATGATATTGGCCACCTGGCCCGCGGCCGCCGGCACCGCATTGCTCGCGATGACTCGCAGATAGACGCCGGCGGAGAGCGATAACAGCACGACGAGGATCGACATCACCACGAGCAGTTCGATCAAGGTAAAGCCGCGCTCTCGTGGCGGCGTAAGCGGTGTAACTGGAGGGACGCCCGTCGATCGATTCACTGCTGCCAAGAACCGATATCGTCCGCGAATCCATCGGTCTCGTAAAGGCCGTTCTCATTCTTAGCATTGGGTCCGAAGGACCACAGCTGGTAGGTCGTCGGCGAAAAATAGGTCTCGGTCTTCGGCGACCGCGCGGCGCTCACCTCGACCTTCTCGCCGTTTGCGTCGAGGACCTCGAAGATCGCCTCGTAATCGCGGTTGTGAAAATAGACAAGCGGGTTGCCCCAAGGGTCGACATACTCCCAAAGCTTGTCGTTTCCGAAGATCGAGTTGAGCGCTTTGGTCGCGTCGGCGTTTCCGATCTGGTCGGAATCGGTATTGGCGAGGAGATCTTCGCGATGCTCGAGAAAGGGTCCCCCGCGGTTTTGACTCGATAAGCAGGCGATCACGCTTTCGATGCCGTCGTTGAGATCATTACCCGAAACGTCGTATTCTTCTGAGAGCCGAGTGGGCGGATAATCGCCGGCCTTCTGGACGTAACCGTTGAGCCCGACCGTGAGCTCCTGGATCAACAACTTGGTGTTCTTCTCCATCGAGCGACGTCGTCCCGAAAGCACCATCGGAACCAAAAGAGCCGATAGCACCGTGATGATTCCGATGACCACCAAAATCTCAACGAGGGTAAAGCCGTGATCTCTGCGCATTCACTCAGTCCTTATCGCCGCGAACGGTCAGTCTCCGCGAGGCGTTTTCTAAAGATCTCAAAGTCGTCCACCACGAACTGGTAATCGATACCGAGATCAGCCTGACCCGAAACCCCCACCATGATCTCCCCCGAACGGCCGAGCGGCAGGCTGACATTTTCGGCGACTTGAACATCGTCGAAGTAGAGGCGAGCCCCACGCGAGCTCTCTGAATCGAGTCGAATTTCGAGTTGATGGTATTGACCATCGTCACGCCAAACGAGCCGTTTGAGGTTAAGTCGGTTCTCCTCGGCAGCTCCTTCTGAGTTCTCGTCGGGATCCTCGTCCCGAGGTCGGTGAACACTCGGCTCACCCGACCCACTATTGATCGCGAAGGCGAGCACCCCGTCGGGGTCGCGGTAGAAGACGAGACCTCGCGCGCCACTCTTATCCTCGAGGCGCAACCCGACCCGCAGCGCGTCGGTCCCCGAGCCGAGCTTGACGCGGCACCGGACTCGAGTGAGCCGGTCCGCGCGAACCACCCGGTTCAAGATTGTCAGACCATCCGCTTCGAATTGCTGCTGACCCCGAAACTCGATCTCGCTATCGACCTGCTGGACGTCGATTCCAAATCCGACCTGCGTTTGCCAGTTATTCACAACTTTGCCGTCGGGCTGGGTAAAGCTGTCAATCCAGACCTCTTCGCGAAGCACCGATTCGATCTTCTGATCGGCTTCGCGGGCGTAGAGCAGTTCGGGCGGCAGTTCGTTTTCCTCGACCTCGGGGGCCGACGAGATCTGGTTCTCAAACTCGCTGATCACCCCCCGAAACCACCCGCGGGCCGCGTCGTAGTTTCCGAGACGGTACTCGAGGCAACCGAGCGCGTTCCGAAGGTCGACCGACTTGGGATCGATGGCGCTGGCCCGACCGAGATATTCTCGAGCCCGGGCGAGGTCGCCGCCCGCTTCGAGCTCCGCGACGCCTGCCCGCAGGCAGACTTCAAAGTCCGCGGGCGAAACTTCGAGCGCATAACCGATCCAACGCCTCGCCTCACCTCCCTCTCCCGCTCGCAAAGCCATATCGGCGAGGAGGAGACAGTTCTCGGCGAAAGCGACGGAGTTTTGAGAATTGGATAAGGCCTGCTCCGCCACCCGATCTCTGAGATCTTGACTGCGCTCTAGGCGGTCGAGAGTGTAGTGATAGATCGCGCGAGTTTGCCAGTCGGTCGCCTGCTCGGCCGCCGACTCGAGAAGACGCAGCGCCTCTTCGATATTCCCATTGTTCTCGAGCAAGTAACTCTCGATGAGCCGATACTGGCTGAAGAGATGCGGATCTTCGGAGTCTTTTGCATTTTGGTACTGGGTTGCGAGCAATTTGGTCGCGAGTTCGTCAGTCTTCTCCTGTTTTTGCTGTGCCATGCAGAGCGCCCAGCTCAAACAGACTGCGGGCCCCTGATCGACACCAAATGCGCGTTTGTATGCCTCATTCGCCGCGGAGAACTGACGGCGCAAGGTGAGAGCGCAGGCGCGCAGGAGATGCGCTTGGGCGTTCTCAGATTCGACGTCGAGGACCTGTCTAGTGATCCGATCGAGTTCGCTCCAGGCATCGTCTTCACCTCGGGCGAGGCGCTCGAGCTGCCAATCCGCCTCGATGAGTCGAATCTCAAGATCCCCTGAACTCGAGTGGCTGTTCAGAAACTCGCGGGCGCGATCCTGATCCCCGAGTTGTTCGTAGAGTCGTACAGTCTTTTTGATCGCCGCGACGCGCTCGGGCTCGGAAAGACTCTCGCTTTCTAGGTAATCGAGCCAATACTCAACCGCGAGGGCCGCGTCTCCAAAGTATTCGAGATTACGCGCGAGCACGCGGTTGAGATCGGGTTGTGAGATTCCCGCCTCCAGTCCAGCCCGGCAGACTCCGACCTCGGAATCGCGGCGTTCGCGGGAGCGATTTCGATCGAGCTGAGCCACGTAGATCGCGAGCAGCGGCGGATAGGCCGCCTCGGTCTCGGGGGCGAGGCGGATAGTCTGTTCGAGATGGTCTCTCGCCTGCTCGAGAAGTTGATAGTTGAGACACCACTTCGCGAGTTCGAACTGATCCTCGGCCGAATCGTTGGCCGCACGCCGAGCTCGACGCTTGTAGACCTGATCGGGGGGATTGCGACGCTCGATGCGCAAGATATCGAGTTTGGCGAAGACCTGGCTGACCGAGCCCGACTTGAGGGTAATCTCGTCGTCGTTCTCGGCCGTGATTTCGCCCTCCCAGATCTTCTTACGACTCGCCACCGAGTCTCTGAGCACGATGCGATCGAACTGGCGCACCTCGAGGGCAGCGTCTTGAGTCTGCGCCCGGAGGGTCGAATCGAACGCCGGGCCCAGCACTCCGCACGCAAGGGTCAGCACCATCACCAGCGATGATCGACGTCCCGAATCCAATCGAAGAGCTCTGAATATGATCAACATTATTCCTCCGACCTCGCCTCTTCCACGGGCGGGGCAACAGTTGGAATCCGGGAGAGCGGATAGGGGCTGGGGATTCGCCGCTTGAGACGACTCAAGCGGGGTGGGCTGAGCGGATCCGGCTCAGGGTCTTGCCAGTCGGAGACCGAGCGAAAAGGATCGCGCCCCTTTGCCACAGTCTCGAGTTCGTACCAGGGAAGGATCGCCTTGCCGACCACGCGGGGCTGCGCCTCGCGCGGTCCTTGAATGGTCAACTCCTCGCTCGGGCTCTTCGAAACTTTACGGTAACTTTCGTAACCGGTCAGCAGGAGCACGACGAGGCTCAAGCCGAACACGATCTTCTCCTTGTTCAGATTGCGGATCATCTTATCTTCGCCTCACCCTCCTGGGCCGCTTGCGCGTGCTCTCTCGCGGCTCGCCGATACCGACTCCGCTCAGGCGCAAGACCGCGGTCACCGACTGATTCGACTCGGCCGACCCATCCAGAGAAACCACTTCGAGCGCGAGGAAGTTCTGCTCGGATTGAAAGCTTGAGTAGAGTTGGAGTAAACGCCCGTAAGGGAGCCGGATCTTGATCTCGATCGGGTATCGGTACAGCGCTTGGTCTGAGTCCGCAATCGGGGTGACCTCAACCGCTTCTGGACTCACCTCAAGAATCGCCTCAACTCGGTTGTCGACGCAAGCGTTGAGGATCTGCTCAAACGCATCGAGGAGAACGTACTGATCCTGCCACTCTTCGTCCGAAAGCTCCAAGGATTGGCCAAATTCGATGTCGCCGATCGGCGGATGACGCAAGTTCACCTTGATCGCTCGCTCGATAAAACTCGTGTAGACATCGTCGCGGGCTTTGCTGAACTTGACGTCGCCAAACTGGGACTCGGGAGTCTCTCGCCGCTCGCTGAGGAGCGAGGTTCGAGAGAGCAAGTCCTCGAGCCGCTCCTTGAGCGTATCGCGTTCGGACACCTCAAACGAGTAATCCGGGCCCATATCTTTGACGCGTTTCTGCTCGCGATCGGCGGCCTTGATCGCACTCTCGCTCTCTGCGACATACCCTTCGAGATAGCCGCGAAGGACGAGAAGGATGATCAAGAAGCCGGCCGCCACCCCGGCTACTTGCGTCAGAAACTTGCGGTGCTCTTGCCAGATCGCACTCGGATTCATCGGCCTCGCCTCCTTCGCGGCCCCTCTCGACGC
>CAYZYD010000200.1:0-7190 GCA_964482505.1 uncultured Planctomycetia bacterium
ATCCCGCTTGAGCAGAGCATAGGGGTCCTGATCGTCGGCCGATTCTTCGATCAGTGCGATCCGCGTCGACTTAGGTTTGAGCACCTTTTGCAGCGCTCCTCCTAAAACCTCTTCAACTCTCTCCTCGAGGATTGCCGCCCTCGAAAGCAGATCCTCTTCGTTGAATTTTCGAAATGTCGCCATGCTATCGAGAGGTACTCGCACTGGGGGTGAGTCGGGGATCTCGCTGATCAAGTAGACACAATTCGGCTCCGTGATTCGGTAGCGTTCTTTGAGCTCGAGCCAAAGGTCTGGTTGACGCCCGACTCGGACGTATCTGCTGAGCACGAAATTGGGCGAGACCTTTTCGAATTCTCCGCAAAGGCGGGCCGCTCGCTGCAATACGCGCTTGCGAAGCAGTCCGTCCGCGTTCGGAGGAAGCAACTCGATAATTATCGCTTTGACGGGTCGCTGAGCTTCCCCGAGCGCTTGGAGAGTATTCTTTGTTTCGGTGCTTAAGCTCAATCGCTGATCCGAAGTGAAATCGGACCGGAGATCAGTTGAGAAGAACCAGATGTTGGCCATCAGAACCAGCCAACCTAGAGCCACAATCTGAACAATTACGTTGAGTGCGATGACAAATCGAGGCCAACGCGGTCTCGTCAATTGAAGCTTCGTCAAGACCAACGCCTCCGCTCGAGCCTCTTCGTGGCCACGAACAAGAGCACAATCGCGACGGTTCCGTAGTAAAGAAGATAGCGGAAATCGACCACCCCCTGACTGTAGTCGTGACTAAAGTGATGAAGTGGGCTGAGATAGTCGATATAGAATCGCGAAAGGCTCTCCGGGGGAAATGTATGCCTGAGAAAGTCGAGGAGAAACACCGCGATGTTGAAAACGATCGCTATCAAGGCGGCAATTAGGCTATTCTCGGAGAGGGTCGAAGCGAGGATTCCAGCCGCACAAAAAAGTAAGCCCGATCCTCCGATACCGAACATTAGGGTAGCGACAACCCCCCATTCGAGCTCTCCAAACTGATTGATAAGTAAGAAAAGGAGTAACAACAGCGACCAGAGGTAGAGATAAAAGATGTAGGCCCCAAGAAACTTACCCAACACGATCTGGTGCTCTCGCACCCCACTCGTGACCATAAGCTCGTAAGTACCTAGTCGTTTCTCGTCCGCAATGCTCCGCATACAGATGAGCGGGGGAACCAGCAAGAAGAGAAACCAGAAAATATAGCTATAGGAAGTCCGGAGGCCGAACAGTAGAAAGAAGCTCTCCACATTACCCTGAACAAAATTTAGGAAAATGGTCAGAGTTAGACCCAGGACTAGCAGAAAGAGGAGTCCAAAGACATAGCCCGACGGCGAGACGAAATAGGAGAGTAGGTCTCGTCTGAGGATGGCAATGGTCTTCAACTAGCTGCCTCCTCACCGGTTGCGGAGAGGAAGAGCTCCTCAAGTTTGGGAGTCTCTTCATAAAGGGATATCAGGGGCCAGCCTCGTTTAGCGCACCAATTGAAGATAGTCCCTCGCAAATCGAGGCCTGACTCAACCCTCAGCGATTCTCCTATTCGGACCGCCTTAGTCACGCCCTCGAACTTGAGAATCTCTTCTACGGCCGCCTCAGGAAACTCGCTGAATTCGACAACAACTCGGCGCTGCTTTTGGACATGGCTGCGCCACTCGTCCAAGCGATCGTCAAAACGAATCCTCCCCTGAGCCATAATAATAATTCGATCGCAGACCTGTTCGATCTCGCCAAGGATATGACTTGAGAAGAGCACGGTCTTGGTTCCACGAAAACTCGAGATGAGGTTCCTCACTTCGGTCACTTGCTTCGGATCGAGGCCGGCAGTGGGCTCGTCAAGAATGAGGATCTCGGGGTCGGTGAGTAATGCGTCCGCCAGCCCCACGCGCTGCCGGTAGCCGCGACTGAGATGGCGCATCGGCTTGCGAAGCTGGTCCGAAATGGAGCAGCGCTGAGCGAGTGCTTCAATCCTCTGCTGTCGCTTCCCTCCCCGTAGCCCTTTGAGTCGGCTTCGGAACCCGAGATACTCCCCGACGAGCATCTCCGGGTAAATCGGCATGGATTCCGGAAGATAACCGATACTCCGAGCAACTCGATCAGGGTCGTCGGTGATCGACCAACCCGCAACTTGTGCGACTCCTCCCGTCGGCGCCAAATAGGTGGTCAGGAGACGCATCGTAGTCGTCTTCCCCGCGCCGTTAGGGCCTAAGAAACCGACGATCTCACCTGATTCGATCGAAAAGTTGAGTTTGTTCACGACCTGCTTGCCGCCAAAACTGCGGCAGAGATTACTCGCCTTGATCATGTGCGGGTCCGGAGCCTCGAAATGGAGAAAAGCTATCTCAGAATTGTCTACGTTCGCGAGACGAGGGGATACCTTCAGCTTCTCGATACTTTGTCACAGTTCGACGAGAGATGTGAATTCCATCTTGGGCCAACAGATCGACAATCTTGGCGTCGGAGAGCGGGCGACGTGAGTCCTCGTCTCCGATAAGGTCCTTGATGCGCAAGATTACCGCGTCTCTAGATTCGGCCGAGCCGTCGTCCTTGACCGTTCCTCCAGTGAATAAATACTTGAGCTCCTTGATTACGCCAGGAGCTTGAAAGTACTTGCCGGCGATGGCTCGACTCACCGTGGAGACGTTAACTCCGACGATATCGGCAATTTCCTGCATCTTGAGGGGCTTGAGCCCCCGCACCCCGCGCTGGAAATACTCCTGCTGGTGCTCGACGACCTCCTCGGCAACACGCTGAAGAGTTGACTTTCGCTGCTGTATCGCGTGGAGCAACCATTCCGCATTGTCGATCTTGGATTTGATGTATTTTCGGATCTCAGGATCCTTCTTAGATTTCTCTAGAAGTTCGCGATAGTAGGGTGAGATCTGAAGTTTCGGTGTATTCGATTCCTCGACCACGACCTGGTAGTTCCCGTCGACCTCTTCGATCAGTACGTCGGGTCGGACATAGCTGTTTTGCTCGGTCTCGAATTCACTCCCCGGAAGGGGGTCCAACGAACGGATAATGTCGATAGCTTCCTTGATATCTTCGATAGAATAACCGGTTGCCTTGGCAATATGAGGTAATCGATTCTTCGCGATGTCGTCGAGGTGGCTCCGAATCAGCGTCTCTTCAAGAGGATACTCCCCCGGATCTCGCTCAAGCTGAAGCAAGAGACAGTGCTTGATCCCCTCTTGACCGCTGCCGATTGCGCCGACTCCAGCCGGGTCGAGTTGCTGAATGACTTTGAGGGCGCGGTAAAACTCAAAGAGAGTCGCTGGGGGGTCGAGCTTATAATCATCCCACTCCGAATCTGCGACTCGCGCCGCCGCTCGCTTGTTCAAAGTCGAAAGAATCTCCTGGGGTGAATAGCGCAGACGACCCTGCTCGTCCAGGTTGTAGATCAGCTCTCGGCAAAGATAACGGTAACGCTCTTCCCGAATCTCACTCGAATCGATTCGAACCTCGGTGAGATTCTCCAACTCCGGAAATTCGGCGAGATCAAAGCTCTCGGCCTCGCGGGTGAGCGCACTTCTGAGAGTTAGTTGCTCCTCGAGATAGGCTTGGAGACTCTGAGGCCTCGAGGCGGTGTTTTGGAGCGCGTCGAGCTTGTCATCCTCTTCTCCCCCATAGAACCGCCGACCGCCCGCTGAATTGGCACGGTCAAAGGCCTGGAACTCCGCCAGGTGTTCGTACCGATCGCGGAGGAGGTCGATCTCGCGATCGAGAGCGTCGAGCTCTTCCTGACCAATTTCGGGAGGATCGACCCCATTCGTGCTCTCGACTGATCGATCCTGAGAGCGGTCTTCACCCTCGTCCTCGACGAGTTCGAGGGCAACGTTCTCTTCGAGCTCTTGGTCCAGACGCTCTTCCAGCTGCTGCGAATTGAGCACCAGAATCTCCATCGATTGGATCATCTGGGGAGAGAGAATCTGCTTTTGGGCCATCGTCTGGGACAGCCCAATCTCCATTCTCAAAGCTCGCGACCTCTCTGGCAAACCGATCCTGGACCGTGACCCGAGCCCACTCGGCACGACCTAAGTTATTTCAAAGAAACAATTAACGAATTCAAGAGTATAGGAGGCTAAGGGCGAATAGTCAATATGATCACGCTTTTTATGCAAAGCTCAATCCACTTAACCACGAAAACTCTGACAACCGACGGCGCCCGACGGAACTCAGCTGGCCGCCAGGTGTGAAACCCCACGAGAAACAAACGGTGGGGACCGGTCTACCGCATGAGTGCCCTTTGCTATGACAGTCAGTCCTTGGAATCCTCAGTCGAATAGCTGAAACGGATTTGATCGACTTGTCGGCGAAGCGTCTAAGAGGTATTCTCGTACGCTTGCGCCAGCGGAAGTCAGTCTGACTCGCGTCGGCCTAACCGATTCAAGCACCGCCCTTTGAGCCGGGTAGCTAGTCATACATTCGAGCATGAAATGTTTGGAATTGAGAAAGGAAACCGCTTGATACGCGTCACGATTCGGAGCGGCGAGAGTAGTGAAAAGCTCGTCCAACGATTCAAAAGGACAGTTGCAAAAGAGGGATTGCTCAAAGAGATCAAGAAGCGCAATTTCTATGAGAAACCGTCCGAAGGACGCCGGCGGAAGATGCGAGAGCAAGAGAAGTTGCTACGCAAGAAAGCGCGGAAAAAGGCTATGAAAGACGCACGTCGAAAGGCACGCACGGCCGCGCTCGGCTTCCACTAATCTCGGAGTCACCGATCAAACTGCCTTGTACTCTGTCGCCAGCGGTCCCGCTGGCGTTTTTTTTGAGAGGACTCCCTTGAGCGGCGAACCGTCGTCGACCGGCGTGACGACTTATCGATCGACCCCTGACCCGAAGCGCGTCGCTGATGGCCGCTAAAACGGGAGTATGGCTGATCGGAGCTTGCGGGGGAGTTTCGGCCACGACGATTCTTGGCACCTTGGCCATTCGAGGGGGAATGCGGGATAAGACCGGGCTCTTGACCGAATCAGCCACGCTCTCTGAACTGCCTCTACCAAATCTTGAGGAACTAGTTTTTGGGGGACACGAGCTGTCCGACCGCAATCTCGTCGACGCCTGCTCCGAAGTCCAACGAGAGAGTCGGTGCTTGTCGGATTCTGAGTTTGCACGACTAGTTCCTGAGCTCACTGAGATCGAGCGCCGCGTCCAGCCCGGAGTCTTTCACAACGGTGGCCCCACTATCCAGACAATCATGGGAGCTAAAGCCCAAACCGGACAGCCGTCCGAATTAGTTAATCGGTTGCGGGAGGATTTGGAGGGGTTTCAATCAGACCACGGTTTGGATCAGGTGGTCGTCCTAAACGTCGCGTCCACTGAACCCGGGCTCGCCTCCGAAACCACCAAGCGTTGGACAGACCTCGAGCCGAACCTCGACCGAGATTCGACCTTGCGATCGAGCAGTCTCTACGCAATTGCAGCGGCTCAAACGGGTTTCCCATTTATCAATTTCACGCCGTCCCCGGCCACGCTTACTCCGGCGATCCAAGACCTCTTTACGATCTCTCGAGTCCCCTTTGCAGGTTCGGATGGCAAGACTGGCGAAACTCTCGTCAAGTCAGTACTCGCACCGCTCTTCAAACACCGCAACCTCGAGGTTCTCAGCTGGCAGGGCTACAATCTCCTAGGAGATCGAGACGGGCAAGTTCTCTCGGATCCTGAAAACAAAATCTCAAAGCTCGAGTCCAAAGACCGACTTCTGCATGAGTATCTCAACTATTCGCCTCACACGAAGGTGTCGATCGACTTCGTTCCGAGCCTCGGAGACTTTAAGACCGCTTGGGACTTCATCCACTTTGCCGGCTTTCTCGGAGTCAAGATGTCGATGCAGTTTACCTGGCAAGGGTGTGATTCGATCTTGGCCGCCCCGCTGATCCTCGACTTAGTACGGCTTGCCAGCTTAGCTCAACAAGCGGGGCAAAGCGGTGCCCTTGAGTTTCTAGCCCTCTATTTCAAGTCACCCTTTGGAAACGTCCCCCACGATTTTCCAGGCCAAGTAAGCCTCTTCTACGAGTCGCTAGAAGCACTGAGGCCAACCAAGGGGCACTGACGCTAAGGCGACACTGACCAAAAAGCTCAGATCGAGGGGCTGCTAGCGCTAGCCGTCGGCCGAAAGTGCTTTCGGGTTGGAGCTGCTGAAATATTGGGCAGCTCAAATTGACGCTATCGGCGTTCACGCACTCAGGCGTCGGCCTCTTCCGAAATGATATTTGGGTGCACTGCGAAGATTTTTTAGCGCCGCGATTTCCACGGGCAATACAAAAAGGTACTCGGTGGGAGTTAGTGGTGGACTGTGACGGCGCTAGAGATAATAGGAGACGGCGAGATCGAGTACTTCAGTCAAATCGTCATAGAGTGGGAACCGGTCCCAGCGCTCGACTTCCGTGCTGTCTTTATAGAGCACCAGCGTCGGTAGACCTTCGATCCCAAAACGCTTTATTAGCTTTTGGTCTTCCAATGCCACTTCGACTTCAACGAATCGGATCTTCTTAGTTGCACAAGAATCCACCGCCTCGATTCGAGCGCGGTTGGCCTCATTTTCGGAGGCGAGGACCGAACCAAAAAAGATCAGAAGCAAACCTCGGTTTTCCGCCACTTCACGCGGAATCTCATTTGCTCCCAGGCAAGTAAATTTGTTCATGCTCACACCCTTTGAAGGTATTCGCGATTAGCAGCCTGCCCGAAATGATGTTCGGACGAGGTGCACCAGAATCGTCGCTTGGACAGTTCGCTTGGTCCGGGTATGACTTAATCAACAAGGCTGTTAGGCGGAATCAGCGCAGCCGCTCGTTTTCGGCGCGTGATGAGTTGGCAAGTCAGTCGAGTGGTGCCGCTACGAACGAAACTGAAAGGCGCGGAACAACCACCTCAAGGCGAATTGTATCGCAGTCTTTCTCTCCCTGCACCCCGTCCTTTTGGGCTGCCTGCCCTTGATCTCCACGCGCCTTTGAGTAGTTATAGGCCGCTAGTCGAAGTTGTCGCCAAGCACGAGCTTAGAAGGATTCCCGGTATGACTGATAAGAACCCCCTAGCGCAAGCTGTCGAAGAGGCGCTCAGAAAGATTACCGTCCCAGGATCCCAAAACGATCTCGTCAGCGGCGGGCTTCTCAGTCGTGTTATCGAACGAGAAGGCAACGTCAGTGTGGTTCTCGAGCTGGCCCCCACCCGCCCCTCAC
>CAYZYD010000201.1:0-7165 GCA_964482505.1 uncultured Planctomycetia bacterium
AAAGCCGCCGAACACGGAGTCAAAGAGTGTCCAAGGATCCGTGAGCCGGGCGCTCGTGCTAACGAGTCAGAGCGGGCTCCCCCGCTGGACGTACCGAGTGGACACGCTCCGGCCCTCGAGGAAGAGGACGGTTCGGAAGAGACCATTTTCTTCTACGGCACCGCAGTTGAGGGGGACGCGTTCTTCTGGTGCCTCGACCGCTCGGGCAGCATGGAGGGGAGCCGACTCACGACCCTGAAGGATGAAGTGGAGAGCGCGGTCACCTCGCTCTCGAGCCAGGCTGAATTTGGTCTGGTCGCTTACTCCCAGCAGGTTCTACTCTTCCGTCCTCGTCCAGTCCGCGCCCGGCCCACGGCCAAGGCTCAAGCGATCGGCTGGGTTCAGGCCTTGATCGCGGCTGGGAGCACCTACATGAGTCCAGCGGGCGTCTCAGTCCTTGAGCTCGCCAGTCTCAGCACTCGCCAGCGCCCCCAAATCCTCTGGATAGGCGATGGTCTGCCGACCGGGGAATCTGCCGCAACCGTCCTCGGCATTGTGACTTCGAGCAATTTTCAGCAGGTTCCAATTCACACCTATTACGTTGGGGAGGAATCGGGAGGACGAGCGCTTCTCGAGTCGATCGCACTCTCGAACCACGGTCGATTCACTGAAATCAACTGACCTCGTAGGCTTCGTCAGGCTCGGCGCAACACGATTGGTTTTGTAAGGACTTACTGAGAATAGCTTTATGGCTTTTGTGCGTGTTGTGTTTGCGGCAAAGATTCCTGAGAATGAGCCCCGAGGGTAGCCCACCAGCCTCGAGCGCATTGGCTGGCTCCGCGAACGTCTCCCAGTTTTGCCTAAGCCCAAGCCGAAAGCGACTTTGGAGTGGAATTCTTCAGACTCAAAAAAATTGGGAATTCCGTCGAAGGAATAGAATCTCGGTCCCGTCATCTCATTAGACGCGACCGGGAATTACTTCAAGAGTTGCAATACTTTGTCAGTAATGTTTTCAAGCCCATACTTGAAGGCCTGAAAGGCCTCGAGGTCAGAAAGGAAGAGAATGAAGCTCCTCACCTTTTTATTGGCTCTGTTGATTACGGGTTTCGCCCAAGCGCAAAACGTGGGTACCACGGGTACTCCGCTCGATGTTCCTTCGGGATACAACATCGGAAATGAAGATGAAGAAGACGAGCCAGAGACGATTGTTTTCTACGGCTCGGACTTTGAGGGCGACGGCTTCTTTTGGTGTCTCGACAAGTCCTGCTCGATGTTGGGGAGTCCGCTCGCGACGCTGAAGAGTGAAACGACCAACGCTATTCAGCAGCTCTCCAAGTACTCAGAATTTGGGATCGTTTCTTTCAATACGAGTTGGAACAAGTTCATGCCGATCCCGGTCAGAGGCGATCCGGCAAACAAGGCTGCAGGGGTAGGTTGGGTTCAGGGGCTTTCCGCAGCTGGGATGACCTGCCTCGCTCCGGCTGGAGTTGAGGCGGTCAACCTCGCTAATGCTAGTTCAAAGAACAATAAGGTCATGATCTTTGTCGGCGACGGTTTACCCTGGTGCGGTGAATCGGGTAACTACGCTGGAACCTGCCTGAGTACGATCACGGCAGCAAATTTCGAGCGAATTCCGTTGAATACGCTCTATATTGGCGGTAGCGGCGGCGGGTCGGGTTTCTTCCAGAACCTCGCGGTGTCGAACAACGGAACGTTTTCTACGGTCAACTAAGAGCTTCGCCTCATAAGTTGAACGCCGAAGAAGCGACCTCCACTCTGTGGAGGTCGCTTCTTTTTTGCCTACTATTGCGCACACAAATCCCGGGGATTCAGAGTCGAAGTCAGGTGTCAAAACGGTTTCCCCCTTTTAGCTCCCTACCCTGTCCCTTCTTAAGAGATCTCGCACGATTAGCGAACGTCGCTCTTATGAACCGATGCGTCACTTCTAGACTCTAGCGCTAAAATTCAGCAAGTCCGCGGGATAGGTCCGATAAATCCGTCTCTACTACGGTTCTCTCTTCGGACGGCTTGAAGACGTGGCGGTGACGCGTGTTTGAAAGGAGAGGGGTCTAATATGCGCTTCTTGTTATTCTGTTTATTGGTTGTGGGGGCGCTTGAATCAAGAAGCTTTGCTCAAGCGACCGGGGCTGCAACTCCGCTTGATGTCCCTTCGGGCTATGCGAATGGTAACGAAGAGGAAGAGGATGAACCCGAGACGATCACTTTTTACGGCAGTGATTTCGAAGGGGACGGCTTCTTTTGGTGTCTCGACAAGTCTTGCTCGATGTCGGGAAGCCCGCTGGCCACACTGAAGTCAGAAACCACCAATGCGGTCCAGCAGCTTTCAAAATACTCCGAGTTTGGCATCATCTCATTCAATTCGAGTTACTCCTCCTTTATGCCAATTCCCGTTAAGGGCGACCCCGCCAATAAAGCAGCCGGAGTGAGCTATATTCAATCGCTCAGTTCGGCTGGACTGACCTGTCTCGCTCCGGCCGGAGTTGCTTGCGTCAATCTCGCCAACCAAAGCTCGAAGCAGAACAAGGTGATGATCTTTGTCGGAGATGGAGAGCCCTATTGCGGCGGGGGAGGAAACTACGACGCAACTTGCCTCAGTAGCATCACGGCCGCAAACTTTGAGCGAACTCCGATTAATACGCTGTGGATTTCGAGTGGCGGATCGGGACAGGGCTTCTTTCAATCGCTCGCCAATTCGAACAACGGCACCTTCACCTCGGTCAACTGAGGGGCACCTCGGTCAACTGACGGGCTGTTTCGCGCTCTGTTCGCGGAGAAGCTTGTCGACCGAGTCGGACCGGCCGAGCGTCCTCCTCGAGTCGCTTTTGCGCTGGGTGGCTAAGCAGGGACGAGACGACCTTTTGGTTGAAGTAGGCTCCTCAACCAACCGATCTATTCGAAACGGTGTCGTCTCGAAGAGAAGGATCCATGTCGCCCCTAGCCCCCATCGAGCCATTTCTTTTAGCTGCGCAGTCCCGTCATCTCGATTATCGGACCGACGGGGATCGTCGACACGAGATCTTCTCTACTCACCGAGCGGGGTTGTCTCAGCTAGTCGGGAATCAGGAATTTCCGACCCGCGCCTTCACGGCGGTCCGAGACGGTGTTTGGGCTCCAGTCGGTCGGGCCGGCATCTTCCTCGTCAAAGAGGAGAGCCGCAACCGCTCCGCGACCGAACGGGTGCGCTATAGCGTCTTTGCGGGGCTCGATCCCGAAAGCTCGAACTTCCGACCGGTCGTGGTTGCTGACCGCCCTAGCGTGGACGCAACCGTCGATCACCTGCGCCAAAGTGGCGTCGATCCCTGTGGGGTGGTTGCCTTTTATCGCGACGAAGAGCATCAACTCGAGAAAGCCATCGAGATTCGCGATACGCTCGAGCCTCTCGTCAGAATCCAGCCGACCCCTGAGCAGGCGGTGTCGGTGTGGCGACTCACCGATGAGGAGGCCGCCGAAATGGCCGAGCTCATCGGAAGGCGAGGTGGCGCGATTCTCGGGGATATCAATCTCTACCGGGCGTTGTTGCGGGTTCGAGACGATCCCATCGTCTCCGCTCACTCCCGTCCAGTGGTCCAGTTTTACAACCAGCGCGATTTCGGGGTCACGCTCGCGAGTCAGGTACGGATGTACAACTTCGCGGGTTCCTTTGATCCCAACTCGGTACTCAAAGAACTTCACGCCCTTTACGAAGTCGAAGAAATGTCGACAGGCGGTGGCCTCACCGCCGAGACTATCGTCGCCTTCGGCGAGCGCCTTCGTATGGAAGCGGTGAGTGCACGCGTATTTGGTCTACTGCTCCGAAATGTCGAAACACTGTTCCTGGTCAAGGCCCGTGAAGAGCAAGTGAACCTGATTGGCCATGAAAACCCTCCCGAGATCGCTGGGAGTTTTGACGTCGAGTGGGTTGAGAAGGGCGTGCTCAGGAGACTCTACCCCGAGGAAGATTTCATCCCGGGCCGCGTCGTTCCTACCGCGGGCTCGGTACTCGAAATCTTCGGTCAGGAGAGTGCGGATATTGCGGTCATGCTCAATCCCCCCTCAAAGCGACGCGTCTTTGAACTCTCCAAGGAGGGTTGGAAGTTACCGATCGAGTCGCTCCAATTGACCCCCCCGGTTCCAAGAGGGCTCTTTCTCTCCCCGCTCCGCCCCTCAAAGCAGCTGTTAAAGTCGAACCCTCTCAATTCGCCGCTTTGAGCTCGGCAATACTGCGCTGTGCCTGTTTGTAAATCGCGAGCGCGAACTCTTCGGGCGGAGGGGCTCGACGCGCTGAGGCGACTGCGATCGCGCTGGCTAGGACGGTCGCGGCTTGCTCGAGCTTTTCAAAGCTGCGGGGCTCGATCTTTTGGTGAATCCTCCGGGCTCGTTCTCCATGTTCGGTAAGCCAGAACTCCGTCCGTTGGGCCGCGAGTTCGGTTTCGCTCTTACTGCCCTGAACGATAAACACCGCCACTACGGCAATCAGTGAGAATGCCGCCAGTCCTATCTGAACGCGCCGAGGGAAGTCGGTGCGGCTGCCGGCGGACTCGCTCGCAAAGCGCAGTTCGATCCGTTGGATGCGATCCATGAGCGCCGGATGCCGCAGCCCCCTTCGGTGGATGCGGTGTGGCGCCAATTGACCGATGAACTTGAGTGTATCGATAATAATCTCTGGGCCGACCAAATGCGACGCGTACTCGTCGGCGTCGTACTCTAGCCGTCGGGAGAGCAGGCTCAAAAGCCAGGCCACCACGAGGAGCCACGCAAACCAACTCCCGATCGCAATCGTATCCGAAGCCTGGTTTAACAGGTCGCCGAGAATCACGAGAACGAGGATGGCATTTGCGAGCACCAAAAGGAATATCCGAAAGTGGCCTCGGCGGACATGCCCCACTTCGTGAGCAAAGACGGCGAGCAGTTGAGAGGGGCTCAAGAGCTGCAGCAAAGTCTCAGTGAAGAGGAAGAGCCGATTAAAAGAGAGTATTCCCACCACACTCGCGTTGACGATTTGCTGCGGATGAGTAAGCCAGACCAAGAGCCCTCTGAACCGAGTTCCCGTGCGGTTACAGAGCCACTCAAATTCTGTGCGGGTGGGCGATTCAGGCAGAGGGACGCTTGGCCAGAGATGCTTAAGAAGATAGGGAGCGCTCACCAGGAGCGCCACAATCATCGAGAGCAACACGAGAGTACCGAAGCGTACATCGACGGCGAGCTGTTCTTTGAACCCGGGAAAGAACCAAGTGGCATCGAGAAGAGTGGTGAGGAGTCCGTAGGGAACGGCGAGAATCAAGAAGGGACGCAGCGAGAACCCGAGTCGATAGGGGAGTTGAATCGGGCCTTCCGAAAACAGCCTGAGAATGAGAAGGCCCACAAAGATCGGAATCGCGGCGAGAAGTCGGGGCATGCCGACAACGGTGGGTGGAATCCAAGCTTCGAGAGTAACGTAGAGTCCTCCGTAGCTCATCGCTCCAGTGTGCACCAGCAGTAGCAGAGGTAGCGTGAGAAACGCAACCCGACGGAGCTGGCTAACGAGGCGAGGACTGAGAAAGCGGAAACCGCTCGCAAGTAGGAGAGCCATGAGGGGAGTCGCGGAGAAGAGCGCTAACAGGACTAGGGGCGACTGCGTTTCGCCTTCCTGAGCGAAGCTTTCACCGATGGCGAGAGATAGGATCAACAAGACAGCAAAGGCCAAATCAGATCCTCTTACTAGCAGCCCGCCCGAAAAACTCATTCCACGCGGGAGGCCGAGCTTCCTTCGCCCAGCCCGTCCGGCGAAACCTCGAAGTATGACCTATACGCCTTCGATTCGCCGGGGCCACTGGACTCCGGGGCCAGGATTCCGGGGTGCAGCGGGCTCGAAATCTCGGCCTCCCGCATCGAAAGCAGTTTTTGGGGTGGGCTGTTAGGCCATTCGACCCAGGTTACATGGAGCCTGGTTATATGGCACCAGGTTATTGGGAACCAGATAGACTGCGGGCGAAATCTCGGAGTCGACCGGGTCGGACTTCGCGTCAGGTCAACCGTTCAACTACTTGCCGGAGTTTATCCGAGCTGTTGATTTTTGGGGAACGACGCGAAACTGATCGAAAGTAGGCGGGCGTTTACTTCGTCATTTGAGCTTTGATCAGATATTTGAGGATCTGATCCTGCATCTCTTTTTCGATGTTCACGTACTTGAGACCCATAACGCACCGATCGGTTCCTTCGGGGATTTCTTCCACCCAGGCGGTGCTGCAGAGCGCTTTGATAGCGTGATCGTAGGCGGGCAGCAGGATATTGATACCGAGATTGATCTTGCCCATCAGCAGAGCGGGAATCCAATTCAGACTTGGGATCTTCCCGTTGAGCAGACAGCCACCTCCGGAGAGGCAATTCGTCGTTCCTTCATAGATCTTATCGGCAGTGCCGAGATCGATCTCTTTTGACAGGAACTTGTAACGGACCGAAATATCCGCATTCATGCGCACGAATTCTCGTCGGGCCGAATTAAATTCGAAACGCGTCGACACGCTGCCTCCTAAGTGACTGGTTCAGATAATCTAAGGGTTATCTATGAAAACATACGATGCTGTCCCCACCCGAACCAATGGCTCCGCGGGCAGCCCGGTACTTTTGAGGCAAAGTCTAGGCCTCAACTCCAAGCAGGGTACGCAATTCCTGAATGATCGGCTCGATCGCTTGGGCTATTGCCGTGTGGCATTTTCGAAACTCTTCTTCCTCTTTACACACGGGATCGGGAATCTCCGGCCCCTCGAGGCTCGAGTCGGGATAGTTGCCAAAGAGGTAGATACGCTCCGCGAGGTCGGGGTTTGCTTTGCGCAGTTCGGCGACGTGCTCTGAGCTCATTCCCAAGACGACGTCACAACCTTTGAGATACTCGGAGCTAGCAGCCTGCGACCGATGCTCGAGAAGGTTGAGACCGTATTCGGCAGAGAGAGCGATCGTCGTCGTGTGCGCTGGAGAACCGATAATCCCGAGAGTGCCAGCCGAGGAGACTCGAATCAAATCGATCCAATATTCCTTCTTTGCGGTCTGCCGAAGATAGGCTTCGGCAAATGGGCTACGGCACATGTTTCCGCTACATATGAATGATACGTGGAGTGGTTCAGCCATTTCTTCCCCTCAGCGCACGGCTAGCCCGAAAAACTGCTTTCGATGCGGGAGGTCGAGATTTCGAGCCCAGTGCCCCCCGGAC
>CAYZYD010000202.1:0-7151 GCA_964482505.1 uncultured Planctomycetia bacterium
AGCGTCTCAGCAATCTGAGCGGCGAGCACATCGAGGAAGCCACACTCTGAATCTAGGAGAAGCTCGCGTCCATGCACGACTCGCGTTTCGATAAGCTCCCGAGACTCGTCGTTGATCGCGTGCCACGCGAGTTCTGCGCGAGCCCGGAGCTCTCCTGGGAACTCGAGCAGACCGAGCCGCCGCTGGCTCTCCGAGACTGCCTCGAGAATCTTGAGCGCGTCGAAATCGTGAACTCCCTTGGTGTAGCCTTCTGCGAAGCTTCGGCCCATAAATTCCTGGAGCTGAGCGAGCCGTTTCGATTCATCGAGCTCGGAAAATGACTCCCACTCGGAATGGCTAAGACTCCGGTAAAAATCCCAACTCAAAAACTCGGCTCGATAGAGTGATTGGTTTTCCGAGGGGAGCTCTTGATCCCAGAGCGACCGGTACTCTCGAAATTCATCGCCGGGTATAGGGGTAAAGTAATCGGTTCCCGTCAGGTGGAAGTGGGGCTCGTCCTCGCGCGTGACCACGGTGAGTTCAAGCGGTTGATCGTTGACGCTGAAGACGGCCTGACCCAAACGTATCGTGGCTCCATCGTCTCCATAAAGATCGATCCGGTCACGAATCTCTCGACAAGCGGACTCACTCGTCGCCTTCAGCTGAGTCTCGAGATCGTCGGCCTGAACCCGGTTACCGAGCTCTCTTAGGGTTTCGACGGTCGCCCGCACCTTTTGGACGAGAAGATCAGCGGCGAAAAAAGCGTTCGCCTCCTCCACACTCTGGAAACGGCTCGCGCGATTCTGGATCCCCGAAAGCATTCGCTGAGCCGCTTTGATGAGACCCTCGACCCGTTTATTCTGTCTCTCGGTGAGGAGTAGCTTCTTCGCCTCAAAACTGTCGTAGACCTCTTGACGCTTTTCCGCGACTTGGGCGACGAGTTCGTCGAACTCAGCGTAACGCCCTTCGATATCCTCGATCTGGAGCATCGCTTTGGAGAGGTACTCGTCACACTTGTCGGGGGTATCTGAGAGCTCTCGATAGTTGAGAATCTCCTGATCGAAGAGTCGTAGCTGTGCCGCGAATTGTTGCTCGCTCTCGGCGAGCCCAATCTCGCGACGCCGACTGTTCAGTCGCGCCCGGTGTTGATTAATCTGAGCAAAGCATCCCGAGACGCGCTCGAGAATCTCGGTGCGTTGGGTGGGGTCCTCGACTTGAAGATTGCCCACCGTTTCGATCAGTGACTCGAGACCGGAGGACGCGCTCTTTAGATCTTCTGCGATCTCCTTCGCCTCGGTCGTCTTCTGAAATCTCGTGACGCGCATTTCGAGGTGGGCGATCTCGCTTTCGAAGTCTGCGAGGCTGTCCGGCTGGCTTAGAAACTCAAGGCAACGCTCACCGATCTCTTGGGAGACCAATTGCCACTCTTTCTCGAGTTTCTCGAGCTCCGTTTGGTCAATGTATTGAATCTGCCGACTCGTGATGAGAATCCCGCGCTGCTGTCGTATCTCTGCCAGCAGACTGACAAATTCGGGAAGCGTTCTTCCCGTTAGCGCCCTGGCCGAGCGCAAGGTTTGCCCGACTTCCGCCTGAAGTAGGGCGAGCTTCTCTTGCGCCTGACGTCTAAGAACGGTGACTTTCTCATACTCTTCAATCGCCCCGGACGAGGTCTCGGCGAGGGAATTCAAGAGCGAGCCGAGATTCCCAGTGCCCTCGAGCTCAAGCCAATGGTAGCTATCCTTGATCGCTTGAGCGAGACGATTGATATCTAGGTAGATCGTCTCGTAAAGCTCCTCTCGAAAGACGAGCTTGAGCAACTCGCTACACTCCGCGATCGCCCGCACCACATCGCGGTTCCCCACCTTGGCCAGGGGCGATTCAGCGGTCCCCACGGGGACAGCCGGAGGGCCGAAGGGTGTGTTCCAGATCTGCACGGGATGGTGCTTCTGAGGCTCTTCGTGGCTCTTGAAGAAGATCATTCGACCGCTCGAGAAGAGCCCCCATCCATTACAGATAATCGGAGTATCGACTCGCATTTCGACGACGTTGTAGCTCAGAAGCGTGTAGCCGCCCGTGTATTCATTATGGAAAACGAAGAGATAGTCCTCGCCATTGTCCGCGATGATCTTTCGGTCGAACTTCATCCCCTGAAGCGGCTGCGTATCAAAGAGCTTGAGTTCACCCGAGTTGAGGTAATACCCGTTTGAGAAGATCAATCCTTGGTCGCCGGGCAACCCGAGACAGGCTTCGCCAATGGCATCGACTCGGGTCACCTTCTGCAGCTTCTCGTCGAAGATCAGATAACGGTATTGCTCCTCCTGGAACGGTTTGATTTTGAGCAGTATGAGGTGTCCGACGGTAGCGTAGTAAATCTCAGCGTCGTCGAGCTTCTGGTCGGGGTCGACGACCGATTCGGAATAAATTCCCCGGCCACTCTCCGTGTTGTCTTCGACCTTGACGGTTAAGTCACCACCAACCGTCTCCACAAAGACTCGATCTTCGATCGAAACGTGCGGGTGAAGCCCCGCGCGCTGCATATCGCGGTGACAGCGAGCCCACTCGAAGTCGTGCTGAGGAGGAAGTCGGTACTCCTGCTCGCTGCGGTTATCAACGTACTTGAGGCCGCCTTCCACCTTGGCCCACTTGAAAGTCTTGACGTCGTCCATGTTGTCGCTGATCCGAAAGACCATATGCAGTACGTGGCCGGTACTGTGAAAGTGCGAGAAGACGGTCTTTCGGTAGTAGCGGTAGAGGTCACGGAAGTCGCGGCGAAATTCGGGGTCCTCAAGCCATGACACCTCGGTGGGTTCGAAGAGATCGTCTCTGAATTGATAGATTGCGAGAACGTCTTCGGGATCAGTTTCGGTCTTGAGACCAAAGTTGACGTTGTAACCAAAGAGTAGGTGGTCGCCGACCGCGTAGATATCCCTCGGGACGCAGTTGTGCTCGGTCGTGATGCGGTCCGAGCCCACGAGTTCGGCTTCAACGGCTCCAAAGACCCGTTTTCTCTCCTGGTTGAGCGCGTCGACCGTCGATCGAAACTGAGCCCCTAAATGACGGAGCCGCTCTTTGATGATTTCAAACGTTCCCGATTCGAGCATACTCTCGGTCATGGCTGATCAATACTCCTCAAAAGGCTGGGACAGACGAGTGGAGCCAGCCGTCCGCCCGAAAAATCGACTCGGCCACGAAGTGGATCTTCCTTCGCTCTCGTGGCTCGAGCGCCGTTTTTCGGGCGGGCTGCTTAGGCAACTCCACTCGCAACGAAGATGTTGACCGAACTTAGCGAGTCTCGGCGAGATCGCCCATATTCAGAACTTCGTTTGAAATCCCAGTCCGTTCGGCGAGCTCGAGCATCCCTCGAAGCTGGGAGAGATCGGGGCCGTGAGCTTGGCTCATCAGCTTAGTCAACAGAGCGGAAACCGAAAGGTTCTTGATGTCCTCGGAAGCGATACCGAGGCGACCGATTAACCCCTGCAATTGCGCTTTAAAGTTCTCGGCGTCCCCGTTAAAGAATGTCTGTTTGACGTCGGACAGAACTTCACTGTTTTCAACCCAGCGATCGATACTCTTACCGCGACCGACGGCCGAGGTGATCTGGTCGAAGAACTTGGACTCCCCACCAACAATCTCGATCTTCGCCGACTCGAGAGCAGAGCCCACGATTCTCGACTGGTACTCGGCGATGCGTTCGCGCGCTTCGATCTCTGCGAGTTCCAGATCTTTGTGGAAGGCGAGCTTGAGTCGGTACTCTTCGTGTTCTCGACTGGCTTGGTTAAGTTTCTCCATCGCCTCGGCCTTCTGCTCGATACCTCGAGCTTCAGCTTCAGCCTTGAGTTCGAGCACTCGGGCTTGGGCCGAGCCCTCTTCCTGCAGCGCAGTAGCCTTAGCACTCATCACCTGCGCTTCTGAGAGCCCCACTGCGGCCTCTTCGGCCGCCCTCGCATCCGCAAGTACCTTCTTGGCCTCGGCGTTTCGCTCGGACGCCTTCAAGTCGGCGTCGGCCTCGACCACCTTGCGCTCCGCGTCGATGTCGGCCGACACCTTAGCCGCCTCCGCGGCCTTAATCTCTCGGATCTTAGCCTGCTCCGCGTCCTCCTCAGCAGCTTTGATCGCAACCTGCTTCTGACGGTCAGCGGTGGCGAGAGCTTCGGTATCGAGGATCTTCTGTTCCTCTTCGACGACCGCGCGCTCTACTACCACTCGGTCGCGGATAACGTCCTGGATATTCTTCTTCTCAACTTCGAGCGACTTATCCTTCTCGATGCGGGCGAGCTCAACCACTCGCTCGCGCTCGGTTACCTCAAGGAGGCGATCTTTCTCGATCCGCTCGTTCTCGATCGCCGCGGTTCGATCTTTACTCTTTTCGGCGACGATCACCGAGCGCAGCCGATTCTGCTCAGCGATTTCGATCTCCTCTTGCACGGCAATACGAGCCCGCTCCGATTTGAGCCGCTCCTCCTCCTGAACTTTCTTCGCTTCCGCTTGCTCACGAGCCTGAGTCGCATCGACCTCTCGCTTTTGTCTCGCCTCAGCTTCGATTTGCTGACGTTCGAGTTCGAGAATTGCTTCCCTCGCCTCGACGTCTTGCTTCGTGATCGTCTTCTCTTTCTCTCGATTGATCTCGTTGGCGAGGACTTGTTGATCAGCGGTCAGCTGAGTGATCTTTTTAATACCCTCCGCGTCAAGAATATTATTAGCGTCGAGCTGTTCAACCGAAGTTTGCTCGAGATAATCGATCGCGCAGTCGTCGAGAACGTAGCCGTTGAGATCGGTCCCGATCACCTTGAGGATCTCGTCCTTAAATCTCTCTCGTTCTTCGTAGAGTTCGACGAAGTCAAATTTCTTCCCCACCGTCTTAAGCGCTTCAGAAAACTTAGCGTCAAAGAGTTCTCGAAGCTTGAGTTCATCCGAGGCCCGTTGACAACCGACTGACTGAGCAACCTTGAGAACGTCTTGGGGAGTTTTGTTGACCCGGACGAAGAAAGCGACTTTCGTGTCGGCTCGTAAGTTGTCCTTACAAATCAAGCCCTCGCCTTCGGTACGCTTGATCTCCACTCGCTTCACCGAGATCTCCATGCGTTCAGCTCGGTGGATGATCGGGATTACGAAGATCCCTGCGAATGAGACCTTCGATCCACTAAATCCGTTCCTCACGATGGCGGTTCCCTGCTCGACTTTCTGGTAGCACTTAACGAGCATGACTCCTGCGCCGAGAATCATGAGAACTCCGAGCCCTATCGCCACGACCCCGATCTGCTGGGCCAAATTCGCCTCCAGGAGGTACGGTGTGAGATGAAGAGACATCGCCTAGCCTTCCTTATCGATTCCCGAGACCACATAGTGATGGGTCTCCCGGGCGTACTCGACGACGATCGCCTCGTCACCCTTGCTGAGTTGTTCGTCGTTACTGGTTCTTACACTGACCAAGATCGTAGTTCCATCGATCTGAACTTCTGCTTGGCCAAACTCGGAGTTGGCTTCACCGCTTGTAATGCGGCAGAGATTACCCACGACGTCGACATGCTCGACCGCGTCCTGCTCAAGATGCTGAAAGAGTCGCCTCAGAGGCAAGCTAACGTAGTGGGTTAGGACGAGTCCAAACATGAGATTGGGGACGAATAGGACGGCGACCCAGAGCCAATCTCCCTGAGCCACATAGTAATTACTGAGCAGCGACCCAGCCCACAGCGAAAAGGTAAATATAGTAATCGGAACCATGGAGGGGATTTCACCCAGCCCAAAGAACGCCAGAAAACTCGGGCCGTCCCCAGCGTCGATATCAAAAAACTCGAGATCAAAAACCCCGAGAAGCACCGTCAACCAATAAAGTACACTGAGAGCGAAGAGGATGGAGAAGACAATGTTTGGGGGGCTGATACTCTCTCGAATCAGTTCCAAGTTCCTACGCCTTTCCCAAATGTCTTCTTTGGATAGTCCGAAGTGGTCCTGAATCCGGCGACGACAAGAAGTACGTCACTTGGTAACACCCGCTCAGAAAGTCGGGGTAATAGATTTAGCGACTGAGCCAGCCCGTCTGTCCAGCTTACAGCCCGCCCGGAAAAGTCACTCTGGTGAGCCCAGCGAAAGGCGTTGAACCACCGCCGGGGTTGCCGCAAGCGACGCCCACCGGCCGTGCTCCGCCTCAACTCGAAACACTATTCGAGCAGACCGCTAGGCAAGCACCATTCCGTGTGTGGCAAGCTCGCTGAACCCAAGCTCCACCAAGGCGTTGGTGCGAATTGCCAGCGGACTGGTCGCTGCGGCGATTCTCAGCGAGCGAACATCAATCACCGCAAAATTTGCGACCTTCGGCCGGAATGACTTTTCGAGCGACCCGCAGAGTCGTAGAACAACCCCTCGATGGATCGGCCGGAACGAAAGGAAGCTAAATGACCTACCTCGGAAAAGAGACTCAGTTTACATGGCTTGGGCACGCCACATTTCTCATCGAGACTCCGAGCGGGAAGCGGGTTCTACTCGATCCTTGGCTTAAGGAGAATCCCAAGTGCCCCGCCGAGTATCACGAGATCGACGATATTGACCTCATTTTGGTGACCCATGGCCACTTCGACCACATCGCCGACGTATTATCGGTCAACAAACGAACCGGCGCTCCCATTGTCTGTAACTACGAAATCGGACACTGGCTCGAGTCCAAGGGGGCCCAAGGAGTTATGGCCATGAACAAAGGGGGGACGCTCGAGGCCTCGGGGCTCCAGATTACGATGGTCAATGCGTTCCACTCCTCGGGGATTCTCGACGGAGACAGACTCGTCTACGGAGGTGAGCCAGCGGGCTTTGTTCTCGAGACCGAGAATGAATTTCGGTTCTACTGTGCGGGAGACACTTGTGTCTTTGGGGATATGGCACTCATCGCTGAACTTTATCAGCCGTTGCTCGCGATCCTCCCTATCGGTGACCACTTTACGATGGGACCTCGCGAAGCCGCCAAAGCCGCCCACCTTCTCAACGTCAAGGTGGTGATCCCGTGCCACTACGGGACGTTCGAGCTGCTGCGCGGCACCCCGAGCGAACTCGAGACAGCGCTCGGTAGCTTGCCGATTACCGTCGCCGCCTTAGAACCGGGGCAAACCCTGGAGTAATCCAAGATCACTGGGCTAGTGTCCTGTTCGAAAAGTTCGAGCAAGAATCGCCGGCCCTCGACCTCC
>CAYZYD010000203.1:0-2987 GCA_964482505.1 uncultured Planctomycetia bacterium
CGGCCGCGTCCGGACAGCCAGTGAGCGGACTTCACGGTACGAAGAGTTGGTTCAGGAGGAAGATCGCGTCGGCGATGTTGATCGCTCAGTCACCGTTGACGTCACCACGGTTGAAGTTCTCTCCGCCCATGGTTCCGCCATTAAAGAAGCCGAGAATCGCGGCCGCGACCGTGTTGGTCGGTAGACCCCCGATCTCAACCGAACTCGAAACCACGCGACCGAAGAGCGGATCGCTCGGGCCGTAGGCGATCATGACGGCGTAATCCAGCTCGCCGACATTGTTGATGCTATTGCGAAGAGCGACACCCGCGGTCGAACCTGCGGGCAGGTCCTCACCCGAAGCACCCGCGGCACCCGAGATATCGAGTTGGTCGGTGAAGTCGTCCCCACCGAACTGGTTCGGGTTCTGGTTGTCCTGGTTGTAAGCAATCGTACCGAGTCCCGTGAGATCGAGCTGTCCGGCGCCGTCAAAGCCGGTCACTTCATCACAGGTGTCGTCGACGTCGAGGATGAGGTTGCCGTCACCAAATCGACCCGCTACTCCGTCGAAGTCGCGCGAGGAGTTGTCGAGGTCGAAGCCCCAACCGTCTGGCGCTTCGAGATAGACGTTGAGACCGGTCTGAATCAAACCGGCGATCGCGTCGCCCTCGGCGCCCGAAATCGGGGTGTTGTTGGGGAAGGTCCCCTTGATGATGTAGATGTTAGTGCCCTGAGGAATGCTGGCCAAACAGTCGTAGTCGTCGACCGTGCCGACGACCGTCAGCAGCGAGACACCCATCTGCGAGCTGAGCTCCGCCGCGAGCGCTCCCGCCGAATCGATACAACCACCACCCGCGCCGGCGATTTCGCTGTCAAAGATGACGTCGGTTTCGCCGTTGTAGGGGAAGATGCCGTCGACCAGCGTAAACTCCTCGGTACCGCCGGCACTACAGTTCGCGGTAAAGTCGACCGTGTAGAGCCCGGGGTCGGTAAAGGTGCCGAGCGTTTGGGTCACCATGCTACCGCTCGTGATCGGTCCGGCGATCGTACCGTTTGTAGTCCCGCCGCTGGGATCGGTGACAACAAAGTCGATGCTGTCGTAATCCGAACCGGCGGTCAGGTCGTTGATGATCAGATCGCCCGAGGCACAATCTCCGGTCAAGAGACCGGCGGTGGGTGGCAAGCAGACGCCCCCCGTGACGAGCGACGTCTCGAGGACGTAGCTGTTGTTACCGGTTGCGCAGGAGAAGCCGTTAAAGATCCCGCCCAGAGTGCCGTCGTCGGGGAGGACGAGCATGAAGTAGTCGCCAGGCGCAAGGTTGACCGACAGCGTATCCGGAGTGCAGTTGTCGGAAGAAACGAAGCCGAAGACACCAAGGCCACCGCAAACCGGGGTAGTGATCACGGCGCTCGCCGGAATCTCAGACGTCAGCGTCCACTCGACCGTACCCGCTTGGCCCAGCGAGAACTGGTACCAGTCGAGGTCACGGAGATTGTTCTCGGCGAACATTTCACCCGAACGGGTCTCACCGATGGTCAGTGCATCGAACTGAGTTCCGGGACCGTTACAGCCATCGTTGGTATCGGGGTCGCCACAGTTGAGCGTACTCTCGGGAATCGCACCACCCGGAATCGTTACCGTGCAGCCCGCCGCGACGGGACCGATATTGAAGGTGAATTCGTAACCATTGCCTTGTCCGCAAGGGATGGCTCCTGACGTGAATCCAAATTCATCGCCGGGCTGCAGCGAGACCGTGTAGTCACCCGGATCGAGGTTGACGGTCAGGGTCTCGGTCGCACAGTCACCAGGAGCCGTCAAAATCGGACTCCGGAACACCTGACCACCGACACCGACGCAGTCAGTGTCGAGAATGAAGAAGTTAGCCGAAAACTGCGAAGTCAGTTCGACCGTGATTTCCTGCGGAGAAGCGATCGTGAAGCTGTACTGATCGAGATCCGCAGCGGGACCGAAGCCGGCGTCGGTGACGGTACCGATGACGGTGTCGCCGGAGCTGATCGGCTCAGCTTCGAGCATCATCATCGCGTTGCAACCGTCATTGGTGAAAGCGCCGCACGCTTCGAGTTCAGTCGCCGCGGCAAAACCACAGTCGGCGACCGGCATCGCGTTGATCTCGAGCGTGTAATCGTTATCCGCTCCGCAGGGGATACCGTCGAAGATCGGGCCGTTGGCATCTTCGGTGGTGACGGTGATCAGGTATGTCCCTCCGGTGGTCACTCGACTCAGGGTGACCGGGTTTCCGTTGGCGGAGAAGTCTTCGGCGAGCGAGAAGAACGAGGTACAGTCGCCGCTTGGAATCTCAGCGATCTCAACCACGCCCGGGAACTCCGAAGCAAAAGTAACCTCGAGGACATTCGGAGCCGTGAACGTAATCGAGTAGGAATCGATGTCTCGGGTACCGTTTTCGGCCGAAGCGGTTCCACAACGAATCTCGCCCGGGAGGGCGGTCTCGAAGTTGACGCTACAGAATCCACTCGAGCAACCCGCGTTCATCTCCATCGAACCACAGGTTTCGACTTCATTGATCCCGGAACCCGGGCAGACGACCGGAGTCGGGGGGCCGAGCGGAGCTCCAAAGCTACCGGCGTTCGAAGAGCCGTACTTGGAGCGGTAAGTAGAAACGGGTCGATCTTGACTGAGGTATTCCTCAAGGGTTCGGCCCGGCCCTTGTACGTCAAAAGCATCGGCAGGAACCGGGATAAAATTCGAACTGGCAGGCGCGATCGCGCTCTGCGGAACCGACTGAGCGAAGGCAGTAGCCCCGGCCACGATCACTCCGAGAGCGATCAAGGTCGAAAAAGCTCTACGCATCAAATCCTCCCTTTGGACTTGAAAGGACGTCCTCTGAATTGGACTCGATTGGTCCATCCCTATCAGAGTTCACTTGGTAACACGGTCACGGTAACACGGGCACGAAGGCTTTCCCTTTTTGGCGCCGGTGTCGACCTGAGAGCGCCATCTAACCGGAGCCCTCGCATGCCCCCCCGCT
>CAYZYD010000203.1:2997-7127 GCA_964482505.1 uncultured Planctomycetia bacterium
GGACTTGAAAGGACGACCTCTGAATTGTACTCGATTGGTCCATCCCTATCAGAGTTCACTAGGTAACACGGTCACGAGGGCTTTTCCTTTTTTGCGCAGGTGTCGACCTGAGCGCCATCAAACCGGAGCCCTCGCATGCCCCCCCGCTAAAGAACTCGAGCTTCAGTGACAGAGAGTAAGTCGATGCCTACCGCTCCCTGAACCGAGCTGCAAAAGGGGCTCCTTTACGCAAAAGTGGCAGGTTTGTCATAGCGGGACCGGCCAGGCCTACAGAAATGACTGATCAAGACCGGCCGCACCCAGTCTTGTCGTCGAGGGCCCCAGCAGCATTTCTCTTGCGCTAATACAAACTTCACAGACGGGCGCTCCCATTACCGAGGGACGCTCCACGCGCGGATATTGCGCGGATCGGCTTTCCTCACTCCCATGCTGCAGACGCAGAATACGCGGAATCTGAGAAGCTGGCGCCAATCGCACGTCAGCTCGATGCGAACACGCCGTGAGGCAGCATTCGACATTGACTCCGCGGCAAGCGTCAGGAGCGGGAAGCTCGAGAGCACCGGCTTGAAGTTTACATGAGCCATGAATGTTGCGAGTCGAGTAGAGCCCTCTTGACCCGTCTCGCTTTCAAAACACCTTTGGCAGGCTGCTCGGAGTTGCGCGTCCTGCGCGACTCCATAACCGCTTGGATTGCTCGGATCCTTAAGCCCCAGCATTTCCGGGCGGATCGGTTGCCTGACGGTGTTGCCCTTTGCTCGGATCTCTCAAGGTTGCCTTTTTGGACAAAGCACCCTGGGTAAATCTAAGCCATCAAGAAATGTAGTCGTTTCTCTATATGGGTCAAGTTTTTCTGGATAGAGCTCTCTCGAATTCGCTGCCGCTCGCTCGAGCCGCGTCAAGCAGGGATCTGTTAGCGGCCCTAAAATAAGGGCTTCCTCCGATGGGGAGGAAGCCCTCAAAACCGCGACTCAAATTTGAGTTATTGAGGCCGATCAGCGCTTCGCGCGATGAGAGAATCGCACGTCGCTCACAGGCCCCAACGCCCACCGCCTACGGGCAGGGCGAGAACGAGTCGCAGGGGAGCATATCCATCGTCGGGTCGTCACCACAACCGGGGTTTGGAGCCGGTGCGGTCGGACTGCCCGGGACGAAAAGCTCATTGAGCAAGAAGATTGCGTCCGCGATGTTCACGGACCCGTCGTCGTTGACGTCGGCCGACTTCTGGCAAGGCGCCGTCGGGCTTCCCG
This sequence comes from uncultured Planctomycetia bacterium, assembly GCA_964482505.1. Classification (GTDB taxonomy): domain Bacteria; phylum Planctomycetota; class UBA8108; order UBA1146; family JAJFFE01; genus CAYZYD01. The sequence goes on from CAYZYD010000203.1 coordinate 4,245, forward strand.
GGATGAAGAGCTGGTTCAACAGGAAGACGGCGTCTGCGATGTTGCGGGCTCCGTCGCCATTGATTTCACCTCGGACGAACTGCTGTCCGCCGCCCGTCGTCGATCCGAAGAAGTCGCGGTAAGCCGAAACCAGAGCATTGATGTCGCCACCAAAGCCGCCGATCTCCCACGATTGCGAAATCACGCGTCCAAACGCCGAGTCGCTCGGGGTGTAAGCGATCGTCGTCAGGTAAGGAGTTTCGCCCACGCTGTTGGCGCTGTTGTTCCAAACCGCCTCTGCCGTCGATCCGGCGGGATCATCGGCCATCGTGCCGAGTTCACCCTGAAGGCTGAGTTGGTCGGTGAAGTCGTCGCCACCAAAGATCGTCGTGCTTCGGTTGTCACCATTGTAGGCGACCAGTCCAAAGCCCGTCGTATCGAGACCGGTCGCGGCATTACCCGAGAGCTCGTCGAGCGAATCGTCTCCGTCGGGGACAATATCGCCGTCACCAAATCGGCCCGCCACACCGTCAAAGTTGCGCGAGGCGTTGTCGGTGCCGAAGCCCCAGATATCGCCACCTTCGAGGTAGACGTTGATACCGATTTGAACGAAGCCCGCGATGGCGTCGCCGTCCTCGACGGTCAGGAGGGTATCGTTGGGGAAGGTACCCTTCATCACGTAGACGTTCGTACCTTGCGGAAAGTCAGAAATGCAGTCGTAGGCGCCGGGTCCACCCGGAATCGTCAGAACCGAAGCGCCGGCGATCGAACCGAGGGCGCTTTCGAGAGCTGCGACCGAGTCGTTGCAACCGAACCCGATGCCGCGAAGCTCACCGTCGAAGATCACGTCGGTCTCACCGTTGTACTGGAAGATGCCGACCGTGGCGTCGAACTCGGTCGTACCACCGCTAGAGCAGTTGGCGGTAAAGTCGACCGTGTAAAAGTCCGGACCCGGGTAGGTCCCGAGGACCGTCGTCAGCGGCAGACCAACTCCGAGCGGACCCGGAATCGTTCCGCTGTCGATCTGGCCCGTAGAGTCCGAGACAGTGAAGTCGATGCTGTCGTAATCGGTGCCCGGGGTGAGGTCGGTGATGCTGAGTTCGCCGGTGGCACAGTCCGCCTCGAGGGTGCCGGCGGTAACGCCGACGCAAGGGGTCGAGCCGCCCTGGGCGCTGATCGAGAAGTAGTAGCAGTTGATATTCGTCGAGCAGGGGAAGCCATCGAAGATGGGCCCCACGGCGTCTCCGACTCCGAGAACCGCATTGTAGCTGCCGGCGGGCAGGTCGACGGGAACCGTGACTTCGTTGCTACCCGCGGTGGTGACGACTGAAAAAAGTAGGGTTGGAGGACAGGCACCGTCGAAGATCACGAGCGAGGTCGGGATCTCGCCATTCAACGTGACGTCGACCGTCTGTGCGCTGGCAAGCGTAAAGCTGTACCAATCGAGATCGCGCGTACCCATCTCGGCCGAAATCTCACCATTGTAAGTTTCGCCGAGGGTCAGGGTTTCAAAGTTGGTTCCCGGACCGTTGCAACCGTCGTTGGCGTCAGGAGTCGCACCACAGGAGGCATCCAACTCCATGATAGAGCCGGCGGGAATCGTCAGGGGGCAGCTCGGAGTGACGGCGGTGGTACTGAAGTCAAAAGAGTACTCGCTCCCGCTTCCGCAGGGGACGCCGCCGGGATTGAAGCCGAACTCGTCGCCGAGGAAGACGATGACCGAGAAGTCACCGGCCGGGAGGATCGCGGTCAGGTTGGTTGTCGCGCAATTGCCATCCGCGACTGCGATCGCGCTCACTTGGTTGGGGCCGGTCGCGCAGTCGTTATCGAAGATCACGACGTTGGTGGCCGCTTGCGAGGTGAGGTCGATCGAAACTTCGGTATCGCCCGCGAGAGTGAACGACCAAGCATCGAGATCGGCGATCGCGCCGTTGGTGAGGTTACCGACCACGGTATCGCCATCTTGTACAGGCTCCGCTTGCAGAGCCATCATCGCGTCGCAACCGGCGTTGGATTGGGTTCCACACGCTTCGAGTTCGGTGACGTTGCCCGAGAAGTTACAGTCGGCAACCGGAGTGACGTCGAGCGTGAGAAGGTAGTCATTGTCACTACCGCAGGGGATTCCGAAGAAGATGTCCTCGGCTGCGGTCTCGGTGGTAACCACGATCAAGTAGGTACCGGCCGGCACGACGCGGGTCAGCGTGACCGGGGTGGCAGCGTCGCTGAAGTCTTCCTCGATTTGGAAGAACGAGGTGCAGTCGCCGGTTGGGATCTCCGCGAGGGCGACCGAACCCGTGAACTCAGCCGTAAAGTCGATCGTGACGACCGACGGGGCGGCGACGGTGAATGAGTAGGTATCGAGGTCGCGGACTCCGCCGTCGGCGAACGCGGTTCCGCAGTAGGTATCTCCCGAGCTGATCAGCTGAAACTGATCACCGCAGAAACTGTTAGCGCAGCCTCCGTTAGCTTCGGGACCGCCACAAGGCTCCGGCTCGGTGATGCCGCTACCAGGGCAGACGACCTGGGGCGGGGGGCCGAGCGGACCGCCAAAAAAGATCCCCGACTCGCCGGTGCGACTCGGGAACAGGGTGGTGGGTCGAGGATTGCCAAAGATGGCCTCGAGGCCAGCGCGATCCGCCTCGTCATCGGCGAGTCCGTCGATCGCGGAGGTCGGGGTTCCGAGGGTCGCCGAGCTCGTATTCTTCGGCGCGATAGGGCTAGACGTCTGCGCTACGACCAGCGGGGTCGCGAGCAGAGCTGCCGCTGCGATCAAGCTTAACGAAGCTTTACGCATCAATTCCTCCTTAGGGGAAGGGTGAGTGAGGGAGCCGTGGCGGTTGTTGAGTCCACGGCCTAGTGTCCTGTTCGGAAAGTTCGAGTGAGAACTCGGCGAGCCATTCGGCC
>CAYZYD010000204.1:0-7124 GCA_964482505.1 uncultured Planctomycetia bacterium
GCGGGGGTTTGAGCTTGGCGGGCTTGGTTGGCTCTTTAGCACCGTTCTGCGGGTAGGTCTTGTTTTGCGGCTTTGTCGGGCCGTTTGGTTAAACGAATTTGTACTCTGTGCGTTGCTCTCTGGAAGGGGGGTCTTACGGACCCTCCTCTTCGCTCCGGCGGAGCCGGAAGCGAATTCACCCCGACGCGCCTCCGCTTGGCGGGCCTTTTTGGCGCCGCTTTGTACGGGGTTGGGCTTGGTTGGCTTTTTGGCTCCGTTTCTCGGTTCGTTGAGTTTTTGAGGCTTTGTTGGGCCTTGGTCAGGTCGAGTTGCTTCCGCGGGCGACCTCTCTAACATGGCGCAGAATTGTGCGTGTGTCCTGTGTGGACACCCCTGAGAGGACCGATCGATGCTAAGATCTCTGCGATCCAGAAGAACCCAATTCGAGCACCGCAAGGGCGGGCGCATTGTGATGCGTCTCGCGATCTTGATGGTGCTCCTTGTCACCGGCTTGGCTACCGAACTCCGCGGCCAAGAAAAGCCCCTGGCCCTCTTGGGCGCGGCTATCTATCCGATCGACTCTGAGCCGATCGCAGACGGCGTGGTCGTCATGCACCTCGGCAAGATCACGGCGATCGGGCCGCGCAGTGAGGTGATCTTGCCCACCGAATGTGACCGCGCCGATGTCTCGGGTAAGGTCATCATGCCGGGACTTATCTGCACCCACAGCCACATCGGCGGGATCGGCGGAGCCGATTCGAGCGACCCGATCCAGCCCGACGTCCGCATTTTCGACTCGATCAACGTCTATGATAGCGGGTTTAAGCGAGCGCTCGCGGGGGGGCTTACAACTTTAAACATCATGCCCGGGTCGGGTCACCTCCTCAGTGGTCAGACGGTTTACGTAAAGCTAAGGCCTGCCAAGAAGATTGAAGACCGCTTCATACTTGACTCAGAGGGTCGACCGATGGGTGGAATGAAAATGGCAAACGGAACCAATCCGATCCGTGACCAGCCATTTCCGGGGACAAGGGGTAAATCGGCGGCGCTGATGCGTCAGAAGCTGATTCGAGCCCGTGAGTACCGCGACAAGATCGAGGCGGCTCAGGGCGATCCCGAAAAGATGCCCAAGCGCCAGCTTGGTCTCGAGGCGCTCGCCGAAGTGCTCGAGGGTCGGCGGATCGTTCACCATCACACCCACCGACACGACGACATCATGACGGTCTTACGACTCGCCCAGGAGTTCGACTTTCGCGTCGTGCTCCACCACGTGAGCGAAGGTTGGAAAGTTGCCGACGAAATCGCCGCCGCCGGCGCCCCCTGTTCGGTGATCTTGATCGACAGCCCCGGCGGCAAGCTCGAAGCGATCGACCTGATCTTCAAGACCGGGGGGATCCTCGAGCGGGCCGGCGTCGAGGTCGCCTACCACACAGACGATTGGATCACCGACTCTCGGCTCTTCCTGCGGATGGCAGCACTCGGGGTGCGAGCCGGCATGACCCGGCGCGGGGCGCTGCAGGCGGTGACACTTTCGGGCGCCGAGATGCTCGATCTCGGCGACCGGATCGGTTCGCTCACAGTCGGCAAAGACGCCGATCTTTGTGTGTTGAGCGGTGATCCGTTGAGCGTCTACACGCAAGTGCTCTACACCGTGGTCGAAGGGGAGGTGGTCTTCGATCGCTCGAAGCCCGAGGACCGCCTCTACGCTGAAGGTGGATACGGCGCGGGACACGATCAGCAGCCCTACTTCTGCTGCTTTGGGAAAGGGTCGAACTGATGGCGAGAACATCTCTTAAGCTCGTGGCGCTGAGTTTTTTGATGACGGTGGTCTTGAGCTCATCGGTCCAGAGCCAGATCGTGGTTCGCGGGGAGCGGATCTACACCTGTGCGGGACCGGTCATCGAAAATGGCGTCGTGGTTGTGCGAGATGGAAAGATCAGTTCGGTGGGTCGAGCCGCCGATATCGCCATTCCCCAGGGCTACCGGGTTCTCGAGGCGCAGGTCGTGACTCCGGGCCTTATCGACGCCCGGACCGTGGTCGGAATCGCCGGCTACTACAATCAGAGCCAGGATCAGGATCAGCTCGAGAAATCGGCACCGATCCAACCCGAGCTCCGGGCGATCGACGCCTACAATCCCCGCGAGCGCCTCGTCGATTGGGTGCGTGGATTTGGCGTGACGACTCTCCACACCGGACACGCGCCCGGTGAGCTGATCAGCGGCCAGTCGATTATCGTCAAGACCACGGGGAATACGGTCGAGGCGGCCCTGGTCAGAGACAATGCCGCTCTCATGGCGACGCTCGCCCAGAGTGCCAAGAAGGCGGGCAAGCAGTCCCCCGGAACTCGCGGAAAGATGCTCGCGCTGCTACGGGCGGAACTCATCAAGGGTCGAGAATACCTCGAGAAGCGCGCGGCGAGTGACGAAGAGAAACGCCCACCCCGTGATCTGCGGCTCGAAGCACTCGGTCAAGTGCTCAACCGCGAGATTCCACTCGTCGTCACGGCTCACCGAGCTCAGGACATCGCGTCGGCTCTCCGGCTCGCCCGCGAGTTCGAGTTGCGTCTGATCCTCGACGGCGGAGCCGAGTGCTACTTGCTGATCGACGAGCTCAAGAGTGCCAGCGTGCCGGTGATCCTTCACCCAACGATGCAGCGCGCTTACGGTGAAACCGAGAATCTCTCGCTCGCGACCGCGGCCAAGCTCAAGGCGGCCGGGATACTCTTTGCGATCCAGAGCGGGTACGAATCCTACGTGCCCAAGACCCGCGTGGTCCTCTTCGAGGCTGGCGTTGCGGCCGCCTACGGGCTTCGAGTTGAAGATGCGCTCGCGGCGATCACGATCGACGCGGCCAAGATCCTCGGGCTTGACCAACGCCTCGGCTCGATTTCAGTCGGTAAGGATGGCGATCTCGCCCTCTACGACGGCGATCCGTTTGAGTACACGAGCCACTGCATCGGCACCATAATCGGGGGGGAAGTCGTCTCAGAGCAGGAGCGTTAATCTGAACCGACTCTTTGGACGGTTTGGGTTCGGGGAGTATCCTCGGGCCTCTGGGATAGCGTGAGGAGCGAGAGTTTGTCGAGTCGAGCCATTCGGCAACCCTCGAGCACTCATGCCTCGAGTCTCAGAATTCGCCCTGCGCAGATGACTCCAGAAAATCTCCCGGGCCCCCTTTTTGAGTCAAGTCCTACCCAGATAGTGCCGGCCACAAATCGAATGCACTTCTGCTGCGAGCTGCTAGGTCCGGGTAACTGCGGCTCTGTGGAACTAGGGCACCAGGCAACTGGAGCTGCTTTGATTCTCGTTACGACCGGAGGACCTCGTCGATGAAGATCTGTTCGTCGGCTTCCCGCCCGCGGGACCCAAACCCTTCCCAGAGCTGGACGATCGGCCCGAATCGGAACGGTCAGCGGTGTTTCGACCTTTACCGCCCGCTCCGAGCATGCGGCCTTGCCCCGACTATCGCTCTGTTTCTCCTGTTGTTTGTCGCCGCGGGCTGTAGTGACAGCTCGAGCTCGAACGATCTCCCGACGGGACCGACGGTTGTCGTCAGTGGCACGGTGACGTTCGAGCAGGTTCCCGTCAGCGGATCGGGGTTCAACTTCGCCGCGGCTTTCAACGCGCCGGCGCGTGGAGTCACAGTACAGGCGATTTTTGGCGGATCTCAGGTCCTCGCCGAGACGACCACCGACGAATTCGGCCGTTACTCCTTAGAGGTCGTCGAGAATACCGACGTGTTTATTCGGGCCCTGGCCGAGCTCTTCGAAGACCAGGGTGCGAGTTGGGATGTCCTCTGCGTCGACAACACCGCGGGGAATGCGGTCTTCGCGCTCGACGGAGCCGACTTCAACACGGGGCAAGGGGATTGGGTGCGCGATCTCCACGCCCCTTCGGGTTGGGACGGGACGGCTTACACCCAGCCCCGGGCGGCGGCCCCGTTTGCAATTCTTGACGCGGTCTACGATGCGATTCAAACCGTTGTCTTCGTCGACCCAACCGTCATTCTGCCGCCGCTCGATATCCACTGGAGCGAGAACAATGTGCCGACGAGCGGTTCGATCTCGGCGGGCCAAATCGGCAGCTCGTTCTACTCAAGCGATGGTATTTTCTTGCTCGGCGCCGCCGATATCGACACCGACGAGTACGACGAGGACGTCGTCCGCCACGAGTGGTTCCACTATTTCCAGTTTGAGCTGAGCCGCAATGATAGCCTCGGGGGCTCCCACAACCTGCACGATCCGCTCGATCTTCGGCTCGCCCTCAGCGAGGGCTTTGCCAACGCCTATGCAGGTATCTCCGGAGAAGATGAACTCTACGTCGACGTGATGGGGATGGGGACCGGGATTCCGTTTGGTTTCAACCTCGAGACCCCGTCACCCGGGATCGCTCCCGTCGTCGGGTGGTTTAACGAACTGTCGGTCAGCGTCATCGCCTACGATCTCTTCGACGCAAACAACGAAGGGAGCGACGGTATCACCCTCGGCTTTGGCCCGCTCTACGATACGCTGCTCTCACTGGACTTTGTCGAGGGTTCCCCGCTGACGACGATCTTTTCATTTGTAGCCGCTCTTAAGAGTCTTTATCCCGCTCAGAGTACGATGATCAACACGCCCGTCCAGGCTGAGGATATCCGCGCCGTCGACCTCGACGCGTTTGGTTCGACCGAAACAAACGCGGGGGGCGACCCCGGCTCGTTACCGGTCTACAACTCGATCGGGGTTAACCAGTCGCTGACGGTCTGCGTTAACAATCTGTTTGGCGATACTAATCGGCTCGGCAACCGTCGCTTCTTCGTATTCTCGATCTCGGCGCCGGGAGCTTACACTCTGCGACTCGAGGGCGCGTCGGGCACCAACCCAGATATTTTCCTCTATCGAGGGCTCGACAGTTGGGCTGCCACGTCGAATGCAAACGGTCTCGAGGTGCTCGGGCTCTCGCTGCAACCGGGGACCTATATCGTCGAGGTGTTCGACCGGAATCTCGAGTTGAGCGCGCCCTCGACGACGGTCTGTTTGACGCTCGGATTGGAGGGCTAGCGATGCGAACCCATCACCTCGTGATTTTGGTCGCTGCGTTCATGGGAACGATACTTGGAGCCGGGCTCTGGTTCGGTTCGCTCTCAGCGCCGCTCGAGCCACCGGTGTTGCGATCGAGTGCTCTGCGCCGCCAGGCAATGCGGGTTCGCGACGCTAGTCCGCTCTGCCGGAAACCTGGAGCTCCCATTAGACTCGAGTATGAACTGAGCCGAGAGGAGGGCGAGACCCTCGTCACCGCGCGACTCTTCGCATCGCGGCAATTTGATCAACTCACAGTGGAGTGGTGCGGGGTCGGTGACGTCGAGATCGAAGGGGCCGAGACTCGACGCTTGCACGAGACGGTCGCGGCAGGACGGTCCCGTCTCAAATGGGAGAAGGAACTCCGTTGTCGGCGGAAGAGCCCGCGAGATCCTCAAGACGAACTGGGTCCCCATTGCATTGCGGTCGTCGCCAAAGTTGAGTTCGGGGGTCGAACCGAAGTGCGGACATTCGCGATTCCGATCGAGGACGAGCTCGCAGATACGGCGAGCCAAAAACCCGACAGTTCATTCTCCGAATCCCCCGTACGATCGTTTCGAGCCAGCGAAACGGCGCGCACTCTCCCTTAAAAGGTCCTGACGAGCTCTCGTCTCGATGCGGAACGGGCGCTTCCCGGATAAACACAGGGCATTTGTTGAGTCGAATTACATATCCAGACAACTCAACGCGGGATTTTGAATACAACGTCCAGTCCGAAGTGCGATACGAAATCGACCCGCAAAGCACGGAGTGGCTCCTGACGCGTGATAACTTCGGCCGTGTCGCGAGCAAAAAAGCCAGCGTCATCCCGTCACCACTGCCGACGGGCTTGAGTGATTGGGCAGACGAAGTGGCGTATAGCTACAGTAATCGCGGCTTCGTGACTGCGGTCCAACAGAAGAAAACGAACACGATCCTCAACGAAGTGACGCTGGAGCACGACGACTGGGGGCACGTCGACGAAGTCGATCAGGCCTGTGGTGGTTCGGTTGCCTCATCGAGCCACTTCACGACGACCTATACCTATTCAGCGAGCACCGGTGACTGGAGACGGACTCGACTGGATAGCGTGGTTTACGATTCCGGGCTCGATATTGACCTCGATTACGTGGGTACTTTGAACGCCGAAATGAGCCGAGTATCTGGCTTCCAAATCGATTCGACTACGATCGCGAGCTACGAGTATCGAGGGCTCGACACGGTCGTGGGAACCGAAATGGACGATATCGATGTGTTCGTGAACTTCTATAATTCCTCGGGTGGCTACACGGACCACTTCGATAACTACAACCGAATAACAAAGATCGACTGGGTGAAGGACAACTCGATCACGGACACCCCAATCTATGTCGCAAAAATGGGTTACGACGAAAATGGCAACCTCACGCACCACGATGACCAGATTTTGGAGGGAACGGTCTTTCAGGACCAGTTCGACAAGTACTATGCTTATGATGCGCTGAACCGTGTGACCCAAATTGAAGAGGGTATTTTGAACGGAACCTCACCGAGTAGCCGTATCACGACACAGAGTCGCGTCGAAGACTGGACCTGGAATCTCCAGAATCAGGTCACGGCGATTGATCGGGACCGAGTGGGTTCCTCGTATGATATGGACGAGCTGCGCGCGTACTCGAAGATGAATGAGCTTGAGGAGCGCGACACCGACAAGAACGGTACCGCGGATATCACGCTCGACTGGCTTGACGGGCACCGGCTTGAGGACGACGACGTCGAATACGAATTGACGCACGACCTTTTCGGACGGCTCGTCAAGATTGAGGAACGATCCGGTCTTCAGCGGGTGCTCGCCGAGTACCGTTGGAACGGTTTGAACAAGAGAATCCGAGACCTCACGGACGTGGATGGCAGTGGGGCGGCCCAAACTCCGGGCGATCCTTGGTATTGTAACGTCTATAACGGAAACCAGCGGTCTGCGGTTTACCGTGATAGTGACACTTCGCCGAAGAAAGAGTACGTCCACCACCAAGGCGGTATCGGAGGCGGCGGTGGCAAGGGGTCCGGTGGCGGCAATGGACCTGGTGGCGGCAATGGACCCGGTGGAGGAGGAAGCGGGGGGGCAACCCC
>CAYZYD010000205.1:0-7100 GCA_964482505.1 uncultured Planctomycetia bacterium
GGAAGGCCGAATGGCGCGCCGAGTTCTCACTCGAACTTTCCGAACAGGACACTAGAGATCCCACGTCTCTCCTTGGGGATTCCCGGGTCAGCGGGTTTCGCAGCCTCTCAGAACTGATGCCCTCGGCGCGGACCTTGGTCGGTTTGCGTCAAGATCTCGGGTCCCTCTTCGGTCATAAGGACCGTGTGTTCAAACTGGGCCGACAGTTTTCGGTCGCGAGTCCTGACCGTCCACTGATCTTCGCGATCGAGCTCGGTGCGGCGCGTACCCTCATTGATCATAGGCTCGACCGTAAAGCTCACTCCGGGCGGCAGCACGGTCCGCCTCATCAGCCGGCTCGGATAATGGTGGATTGACGGCTCCTGGTGGAATTGCCGGCCGATCCCGTGCCCTTGGTACTCCTCCACCACCGAGAAGCCATGGCCCTCAGCGTGACGAACGATCGCGACCCCGAGATCGCTCGCATAACCGCCCGGCTTGAGGGCTTCGATAGCGAGGTGGAGACATTCGAAAGTCACTTGCACGAGCTTGCGAGCGGTGTCACTAACCTGCCCGATCAGAAAAGTCTCCGACTGATCGCCGTACCAGCCCTCGACGATCGTAGTGATATCAACATTGACGATATCCCCCTCTTCGAGCACGCGCTGGTCGGGGATCCCGTGACACACGACCTCATTGATACTGATGCAAGACGACTTTGGATAACCTTTGTACCCGAGCGTCGCGGGCCGGTGGCCGTGATCGTGCGTATAATCGTGGGCGAGACGATCGATATCCTCGGTGATCGCCCCTGGCTTGACGTGGGGTCTGAGAAAATCCATCAGCTGAGCATTGAATCGACAAGCTCGACGAAGCCCGTCTCGCTCTTCTGCGGTTTCGAGCAGCGGCAATTTCATCTGTCGGAACCCTCTCGGTCGAAGCGACGCTTCTGGGGTAAGGACTTCACTCCCCATTCCGAGATCGGCAGGAGACGAAGAACGCCGGTCGACTTCGAGGTGACACTTCTTATACTTTTGGCCACTGCCGCACCAACAGGGATCATTACGCCCCGGACGCTGATTCATAAGACCCTGATTCATGAGACTCTGCAGGCTTTCGTAATCTCAGGTGCTAAGCAGCCGGTCGAGGGGAGGCTGACAACTTACCGGGGCTGACAACTTGCCGGGGCGATCTGGCAACCTGCCGAGGTGGGACGACAGTGGTTCTGGCGTCCCGATATCGCCAACCTCGACGGAAGTTCTTTCAACCGACTGCTAAACGACTCATCATTCTCTGGACCCTAAACTCGGGTAGCGTTCAAATCGAAAGCCTCCCGTTATATCCGGCTCGGACGTCTCAGCCAACCGGAACGATTGACGGATCCTCGGGCGCGGGCCCGAATCAGGTTCGCTTGGCGGCAGCTCGACACGACCCGATGGATTCGAGGTCTCCGCGGGAGACCCAACGCCAGCTGAGTCGGACCGCCTCAGCAGAAAGGCGCGCTTACGAAACCGAACCAGCCTCTTGCCGCTATCGTTGTCGATATCACTCGAGCTCGGACCCGCGATAGCGAGCTTACGGCTCTCCTCAAGGAATACGACTTCCAAGTTCGCACGATGCGTGATCCGAAGCGCGCCGCGGACAACATGCGCCGAGGCGGGGTTCATCTCGCTCTGCTCGTCATCGGAAAGCGGCCCACCGCCGTTCCGAGTGAGTGTCTGATCCGGTTTCGTGAAGCCGAAGCGGATACCCCCGTCATCATCGTGACAAATGACCCCAACCTTGACGAGGCAGTTGAGGCACTCCGGCGCCACGCTTACGATTATCTCGACCGGAAGCAACTCGCCCAACAGCTCGAACCCGCGTTGCTGAGGCTCTTCACCGAAAAGGGATACCTGCCCCCCACCGAAACCGAGCTTGAACAAGCGATCGGCGGACGACTGCGTCAATGCCGTCAGAATCGAGGGCTCACGCTCAAGCAACTCGGGACCCGCACCGGCCTCTCTGTCAGCATGATCTCGCAGATCGAGACGCTCAAGACAAGCCCCTCCGTCGGTACGCTGAGCCGACTCACTCAAGCCCTCGGAATTACCCTCGAAGATCTCTTCGAAGGCTTTTAAAGTGCGAGAAGCACGGAATCGGACAAAGCAGGAATCGACCACAATCGGGACCCGGACAGGCAACGACCCGAGAAGACCGCCAAGCGGGAAGGCCGTTGCCCGAATCTCGCCTTTTTTGGAAACGAAGTACTACAGAGTTTGGGCCAGATTTGTTCTTACTGCAGGTTGAGCGCCACCGAGTATCTGCGAAATCGGGGAGACGAGGAAACAACCGATGACAAACTCGATCACGATCACTTGTCGCTGCGGCTACCAGGACTCCTTTTCGGAAGCTGAGGAGGGCCTCAAAATCCCCTGCCCGGGTTGCGACCGCGACCTTCTCGTGACGACCGACCAACGACTTTTTGCCAACACCAACTTGCTCGTGGATGATCTCAACTTTGCGGAGGAAGTACCAAGCGAACCCGCCCCCCGGGCCCCGGGACCTCGCACTCCGCCGGGCCGGACTCGTACCGCGCCCGAGAGGTCGGGGCCTCAGATCAAACCGAGGCAGCGCCACTCCTCCGCACCAGGGCGCCCGAGGAAATCGAACTCGAGCGCGCTGATCGTGGGGATCCTCGTGGGAATCGTCGTCGTCGGGCTCGGGATCTTCTTGCTCCTCAATCGACAAGACCGGGCCCGTCGGGAAGCGTGGGCTCTGGATTACAGCAACCGAATTCTCAAGACTATCGAGGATCGAAACTTCGAATTGTTGAGCTCGGAACGCGACGTCGACTTCACCGAACTCGCCGAGACACTCGATAAACTCGGTGGCAATGTCGAGCTCAGCTCGTATCGCCAATTCCTCGACTCAAACACACCCGACCGTTACTTTCTGAAGTTTCGAGCGAAAGCCCCTGGGCGTGCCATCGAGTTCAAGTTGGCCGTCGCGCGCGAGGGAACCGGCGGGCGAATCGAACAGATCGAGATCCGACCGCTCACCGCGGCAGAAAGGGCGAGCCAGTGAATAACATCCGAGGGCGGGGAGAGAATGAGAGCGCGCCGGGTGGAGCGAAGAGTCCCCCTTCCGCCGCAAACCAAGCAGAGGACCTCGTTCTGGGCGGCGAGCTCCTACCCCCACCCTATTGGATTCTCGGCCCTGACGTCATCGAGGCTGAAGATCTGACACTCAAAATCGCCGAGAGCATCGCCGAACTGCGGAGGGAGCACAGTCTCTCTCTCTTCTTTAAGGCGTCCTATGAAAAGGCGAATCGGTCGAGCCGTTCCTCGTATCGTGGCCCGGGCCTCGAGCAAGGGCTCGCCCTCCTCGACCGGATTCGGACCGAATTCGAGCTTCCGGTGACGAGCGATATCCACTCGGAGAGCCAAGTCGGTCCGGCGAGCGAGGTACTCGATCTGATCCAGATCCCCGCGTTTCTCTGTCGCCAGAACTCGCTACTCGAAGCGGTCAGTCAAACCGGACGAATCGTCAATCTCAAGAAGGGGCAATTTCTCTCCCCCTGGGATCTCGAGTCGAGGGTCAGCGTCCTACGTGAGGCTGGCGCAAAGCAGATCTTTGTCACCGAGCGTGGGACTTCTTTCGGCTACCACCGACTCGTCAACGACTTTCGGATGGTCCCGCTCGCACGTGCCACGGGAGCTCGGGTGATCTTCGACGCAACCCACTCGGTCCAAACGCCGGGCGGACCCGCTGGCGTGAGCGGTGGCGAGCGCGAGTTTATCCCCGTTCTCGCCCGGGCCGCGGCCGCGGCTGGAGTCGACGGCTTCTTCTTCGAAGTTCACCCCGAGCCGAGTCGCGCGCTCTGCGACGGCGACAACGCCCTTCCCCTCGATCAACTCCCGAAACTGCTTCCGCAGTTGATTCAACTGAACAAACTCGCCACCTCCTTCGAACGGCTAGAGATCGAGCGTTGAACGCAACCGCTGACCCTCTCGATCTCTCGCGCGTCTCGGTCGTGATTCCTGCGTTCAACGAGGAGAAATCGATCGGCCTCGTCATCGGCGACCTCCCCCTCGACGAGATCCTCGAGTGCCTCGTGGTCGACAACGGTTCGACCGACGAAACAGCGATGCAAGCTCGCCGCGCCGGGGCGCGAGTTGTGACCGAACCCCGCCGCGGGTACGGTTCCGCCTGCTTAGCCGGGCTCGCCGAACTCGATTCCAACACCGAAGTGGTTGTCTTTGTCGACGGCGACTACTCAGACTATCCCGAAGAGATCACCGAGCTTGTCGAGCCGATACTCGGCCCGGCGGGGCGCGCCGAATTCGTCGTCGGCAGTCGGGTCAATCCCAAATGCGAAACCGGTGCCCTGCTCCCCCAGGCTCGCTTTGGTAACTGGCTCGCCACCACACTGATCCGACTCCTCTACGGGTTTCGCTATACCGACCTCGGCCCGTTCCGAGCGATCACAAAGTCGGGGCTCAACCGTCTCGGCATGACCGATCGTAATTTTGGCTGGACGGTCGAGATGCAGATCCGAGCGCTCGAAGAGGGACTATCGACCGTCGAAGTCCCGGTCAGCTATCGTCGGCGCGTCGGTCGCTCGAAGATCACCGGCACCGTCCGGGGCACGGTGAAGGCGGGCTATAAGATTCTCTGGACGATCTTCAGATATGGAGTTCTCACTCGGATTGGACGTCGCAACCGAACTCAGCGACCGGTCGGTAATGCCGGCGGTTCGCTCGGCGCGGGCGGGTAGAACTCGATCAGAGTGCGATCGATCGACGGATCCTCACCCTCGATGCGCACGATTCCAAGCCCGGCGACATAGGTCGTCCGTTTCCAGGTGCTGTAGCTCTTGTCGACTCCCTCCACATGGATCGAGTTGCGACCCTCGACCACGATCGCGTCGTCGAAGGTCCCGAGGACGGTGCTCAGTGCCGATTCGGGACGGCGGATGACGCGCTCAAAACTCATGTCACCCTTGGACCAACTAAAGCGGCGGTCGGCGGTCAACGGAAACCGGAGCGCGACCTCTCCCGGCGGGGCTTCGGGATAGAGGAGTAACAGGTCGCTTCCGCGAAGGTAGGCGTGCAGTAGATAGCCCGCGTGTGCGCCATCACCGTCGGGGGCCGATATCTGAATCGCGACCTTCCAACCACCATTTTCGAGGGGCGTCAGCGATTCGACGCGACGCTCTTCGAGCTCCCCAGCACCAGTGCGGTAGATCCAACGCGTTCCCGGTTCGTGGGGAAAATAGCGAGCTAAGGTCGGGTAAGCGCGACTGGCGAGACGGAGCTCTTCGGTGGCTTGCTTTTTCTTCTCCTCAGCCTGCTCCTCGGGCCGCTGCTTCGAGCGCGCCAGCGCTCGACGTTTGGCCAGCCCTCGCACCTCTTCGAGCATATGTTGAATCTCAGACAGTGGCTTCCGGTCAGCTAGCTCAGAACGAATCAAGAAAGCAGTCTCGTCGAGAATCGTCTCCTCTTGGTGAGGGAAAAAATCAATCAAGAGTTCGATCGTCTGTAAGAGTCGCACCCGGCGACCGAGCTTGAGATCTTCAGCGAGACGTTCGTAGGCTCCGGGCAGATAAAGCGATTCGTCGTTCTGAGCCGCGACATCCCAGTTGCGCGCTTCGGCGAGCGCGAGCCGAGCATTGGGTAGTTTCCCGAGACTCAACTGTTCGAGACCCAATCCGCGCAAGTGCAAGGCGATCTCTCGGCGTGAATTGGGCTCTTCAGCGAAGAAGTGACCCTTTTCGGAGAAGTAACGAATCGACTCGTGGAGCTCTTTCTCGGCAAGGCCTCGCTTGAGAATAAATCCGACCAGTCCGGTGCGACGCGCTCGCCATTCGGAGGCGCGCTCTCTATCGACGATCTCGAGACTGCGCAAAGTCGCAAAAGACTCTTCGAGTCGCCCCGACTTCTCGGTCGCTTCAAATCGGGCTACGAGAATGCGTCGTTCGAGATCCGCGACGCGGGCTTTCAGCCAGGGGAATTCGCGAGCGAGGAAATCGACCTGCTCGCGGGCCTGATCCCACTCGCCGAGCCCGATCGAGAGTTCGATCTTCTCAAGCGCCCGTCCCTCCCGACACCAGGGTCGAGATAGCGTCGGATCCTTCGCAGTGTAATCGAACCAGTAGCTCAGCGATTGATCGCTATCGATCGACCACCAGATACCGACTTTTCGGTACTCGGCTTGGAGGGCACCGTACTGCTGATCGACGGCACGCGAACGGACTTCGGCCGCGAGGGTCCGAAAGCCGGCCCGATCGTAGGCGAGAGCCACAACGTCGAGGGCGAGTGGATCGCGTCCAAATCGCGAGTCGAGCACAATCGCCGTTTCGAGAGCCGCATCGACTTCGCCGCGCTCGGAGTGCAAGAAGCAACGCAAGACTTGTGGAGCTGCCCAACGAGGTTCTCGCTCGAAGAGCCGGCGAGTTCCGCGCAGGGCCGAGTCCCACTCTTTGCGGGCCACGGCCGCCAAACAACCTTGGAAGATCTCGGCAGAGTCCGGTGAGACATTGCGCACCGAGCGACCTGAGAGTTGACCGATGAGGGTGGCGAGATCGGTCGTCGCCTGCAGCTCTTGGACGGCGACAACTTTTTCACCTTCAACTTCGACCGGTAGAGTTGTGTAGACATCGTTGTGGGGCACCTCGACGACCTGATCGCCAACTCGGATCCGGTAATGGCCCGGCTGCGTCGGTTTGAGTAACTCCCCGGTCAACTGGTCGCCATTTTTTAGTCGAAAGCGAATGAGATCATCGGCCGCGACGAGAACCGTGACCGTTTGCAGCAGTATCGTTAGCGTCAAGATGCCGAGCGGGCGCATGAACAACTCCTTTGATGGCTGATCCGTCGCCCTAATTTTCGGCCAGTCTTCGGCTTGAGCTTAATGCCAATATCGGGAGGAACGTAGAACTTATCGACTGGGTCGGCGAAGGCGACCGTGGGGTAGCCCGCTCCGGTACCGAGAATATCTTGCCCCGATGCGAGCGCGCGTTGCGAGACCGATCTCCCCCGAAGATCCGCTCGGAACGGCATAGGTTGCGCATTCACCGTGTCTTACCCTAGTGTCCTGTTCGGAAAGTTCGAGTGAGAACTCGGCGAGCCATTCGGCCT
>CAYZYD010000206.1:0-7052 GCA_964482505.1 uncultured Planctomycetia bacterium
AGGGAGGTCGAGGGCCGGCGATTCTTGCTCGAACTTTTCGAACAGGACACTAGCCTAGCAACCGGCACTATTCACGAACCGCGTAGCGACTTCGCAGTAGCGGGCTCGTGAATAATGCGGGCTGCAAAGGGGGGCTCACCCCTATTGTTCAACCAGAGTGTCTCAGTCGGTTCGATTGCTCGGGCGTCTTGTACTTTCAGGCCGTATGGCTTGAGAGTTTCGAGGTCGGGGCGGAGAGTGGGATTCTATGACCAGCGACGAACTCGTACTCGTCGCACGCGTCGCGACTCGACTCGCTCGAGCGTCGGCCGGGGATCTCATGGAGGGAATGCGTCGAGCCCTCCAAGAAATTGAGCAGCATTATCAAACGAGCCGCCTATTTTCGGCTCAACTTCACGACCAGACGCTGACGACTCCGAGTTATCCGATCGGTTCCGAGTGGCAACTCTCACCCGCAGAGCTTGAGACTCTCGGAAGCGCGATCGCCCCCCAAGTTTCCGGGGCTCCCCTTCAACGGATCACTGTCGAGGGTTGGGAGTTCGCTTGCTTGAAGCGTCCTCAAATCGAGCGGCGCTTCTTGATCGGCTTCGAAGGGCTCGAGGCTGAGCTCGACCAAACCGAAGAGCTCGAATCGCTTCTCGTCCTTCTCTCGAGCAATTTGAATCGAATCGACGAACTGCAAGAGATCGAACGCGTCCGACGCCACTACGAGGAGGTTGAACGCATCGGTCATACCGGGAGCTGGGAATGGAATCTTCAGACCGGCACCGTCTGGTGGTCTCAGGAGCTCTACCGCATCTACGAGCGCGATCCCGATCTCGGTCCCCTCGGGAGCGATTGGCTCGACTTTGTCTATGAAGACGACCGAGAAAGCCTCAAGCATGCGATCCAGAGCTCGCTCGAGACGGGTCGATACCGAGCCGACTACCGACAAAATTTTGGTGGAGGTCGACTCAAGACGATTCACGCCGAAGGGGAGGTTACCTACGACTCTGAGGGAAAACCGCTCTGGCATCGCGGGGTCGCGGTCGATTTAACCCGGCAGGCGGTCATCGAAGCCGAGCTTCGCTTGCGCGATCAAGCCCTTCAAGATGCCGCCGAGGGGATCTTTATCGTCGACGCTCGGCGGCCCGGCTACCCACTGGTCTACGTCAATCCCGCCCTTGAAGAACTTCTCGACGAAGACTCTTCGAGCTTGATCGGTAAATCCTGCCGGATCCTCGAGGGGGACGGCAGCGATAAGAAAGCGACGAGCGAGATAGAGAGGGCGCTCGCGGAACACCGCTCGGCCCGAGCGAGTTTGCGCCTCGAGCGACCCAACGGTTCTCAGTTCTCTTACGAAGTTTCGATCGCTCCCGTGGCCGGTTCGAGTGGTCGTCCGACTCATTACGTCGGTATCGTCAACGACATCACCGATAAGCTCGAAGCCGAAAGGCAGCGTCAAGAACTCGAGTACGAGCTCCGTCAGAGCCAAAAAATGGAAGTGGTCGGCCAACTCGCGGGGGGCGTCGCCCACGACTTTAACAATCTTCTTCAGGTGATCACGGGCTACATCTCGATGCTTCTTACTGCCCCACTCGACCTCGAGTCTCGAAGTCAAGTCGAAGAGATCGAGCTCGCCTGCCGACGCGCCCAGAAACTCATCGATCAGCTCCTGACCTTTAGTCGCAAGCGCTCGTTTACGATCGAGACGATCGAGCTGAACCAGGTGGTCGGTGAGGCCTGCTGGCTTCTCGCCCGGGTAGTGGGTCGTCGAGTCCAGGTAAAGTTCAACCGCTATGAAGAGCCGATCTTTGTCGAAGCAGATCGCTCGATGATCGACCAAATCATCCTCAACCTTGGCGTCAACGCGCGGGACGCGCTCGAGCATGAGGGGACGATCGAAATCACGCTTTCGGTCGAGGACGATCGGGGCCCTTGCCAACTCGTGGTTAGCGATGACGGCGCCGGTATGGATCCCGAGACGCTCGACCGAGTCTTTGAGCCCTTCTTTACGACCAAGGAACCCGGAAAGGGGACGGGCCTCGGTCTCTCGACGGTCTTCGGGATCGTCACGCGGCATAAGGGCACGATCGGCGTCGAAAGTCATTTGGGGGCAGGGACAACCGTTACGATCCAACTTCCGCGAGTCGCGGCCCCGCCCGGGGGAGCGGTAGCCCCCGTCAGTGAATCGGTCTATATCTACCGGGGGGCGGTGCTGTTGCTTGAGAGCGACGATTCCGTACGCGAACTCTCGAGGCAGATGCTCGAACGCTCCGGCTTTCAAGTGATCGTCACCGAAAATTCAGACGAGGCCCTCCGGGAGTTTCAAAACCACCGAGCAGAGATCATGCTCCTGTTCCTCGATGCGATGACTCCGACGAAGAGCGGCGAGGCGATCCTCAAACAGCTTCGATCGGACCGGCCCGATCTCCCCGCCGTCGTGATGAGCGGATACTCGTTCGATGAGCTTGAGGGCATTGAGGACGGAGAGTCAGTCACCGTCTTCTTGCCCAAGCCTTTCTCCGAACGCGATCTTCAGCTTTCGGTCAAAGAAGCTCTGGTGAAAACTCAAAGTTAGCAGCGCGTCCGAAAGTCATTTCGGTTGAGGGTTGCTCGCGTTTGCCCCAATCGCGAGCGATGCGCGGCGCTCGATACGCGCCCAAATCTCAGCCGCCTCCAATCGGTCACGCTCTGCGAGCGGACTGCTATTGGTGTAAACGTCGCGTGAGTTTCGGGCCTGCTGTAGGGTGAGCCGATAGCCATGGTTCAGGGCGCCCGCTGAAGGCGTCAGAAGAACGAATTCGATCCTCGAACACCTGAGTTCGGAGAGTTGAATTGAGTATTCGAGTTCTGCTGACCCAGGAATTCTCACTCGATCTTATTGAATCGCTTGCGACCGCCGCTCGGGCAGAAGGACATCGGTTTCTCGAGCGACTCGCGACCGATTGGAGTTCCGGGCGTAACCGGTTTTCGGAGCCTGGGGAGCAGCTCTGGATACTCAAGTTATGCTCACTTCCCACCGTCGCGAAGGCTGATATTGGGGTTGGCATCTGTGGCCTCAATCGCGATCCCTATCTACCAATCGAACAGGCCGCCCAGACGGCTCGACTTCGCCATCTCTACATCCACCCTGACTACCGCCGGCGAGGTTTCGCCACCCGTCTGGTTCGACAGATTGTAGAAGATGCTCGACCCGATTTTGGCTCGATAAGGTTGCGTACCGAGAATCCCGCCGCCGCGAGATTCTACGAACGCTTGGGGTTCAACCCAGTTCGGGAAGATGCGGCCACGCACCAGCTCGAGCCCGCATTATTCACGAGCCGCGGTTCGTGAATAATGTGGGCTGCTAGTGAGCGTGCTTAGGAGCGCAGGGTGACGCGAAAAGCGCAACCGCAAGTGGGACACTCGATCTCCCCGAGTGCGCGAAGCTCCTGCTGCCCACACTTGGGGCAGGCGACGTGGCCGAGAGTCGAGGGCTGACTCGGGGTTCGGTTGGCGTCGTGGCCTTGACTCGATTCGAACTGGCTTCGGTAGAGATAGTGAAGCACGGGCAAGACGCCGCTCGCGCAGGCGGCCAAGATCGAGAGCACGCCGAGAAGTCGCACCAGCCCTTCCTCCTCAAAGAGCTCGAAGAGAACCATCGCATCGAGGAGCAGCGCCAGAGCGAAGATGTCGATCAGCGCCACGATCAGGTAGCCGCGTTTGCGACTCGGTAGCCGACAGAGTGAGAGTAGCGAGGCCCCGGCAAAGGCGGCCGCGAGAATCCCGATTGCGGCGGTGACCTTCCAATAGACCGATTCGTCGAGCTCGGACCAAAGCCCCACGGTACCGAGCGCGGCGGCGAAGAGCGAAAATGCGATGCCGGGCCAAGCCAATCCCGCGTACCTGCCTCGTTCGAGACGGAGCGCGCAGGCGAGTGAGGTCAGGCTGGCGGCCGAGATCGCGAGCGAAGTCAGCAGTATTTTTGCGGTCATTTGGCCGAGCTCACCCGAGAGGAGCGCGACAATTCCTATGAGCGCGCTCAGGCCGAGCGACGTGATCACGAGCTTGAGGGCGACCTGCTTGGGTGAGAGGGCGGTTGTATCGAGATGGCTGGAGGAGGATTCGGGGTAAGGGGATTCCATTACAATGGGGTCCGATCACTGAGGTGTATCGATAGCTGAGCTCAAACTGCGTGGCCAATTCGGTTCGGCGCCGCTCGACGTCGCGGCGACTCACTGCACAACTTATTCCCAACCAAAATCGAGTTTTTGGCGGGCCGGCTTTGACTGTCAAAGCGGAACCGGTGGAGACTTGCCTATCTTCACACCATGGCTCGCTTGAGCATACTTCAGAGACTCTGGCTCAGTTCAGAAACAAACGCCTCGAGCTTTGATTCTAGTGCCGTCGCCCGACATCGCTTGGGAGCGGGCTAGCAATCAGTGCACCCCGAAAAACAAACTACAGAGTTGGGCTCAGCCCAGAAAGTTCGCGCTTACGGTACCAGGACTTTTGCGCCACGGAGTCCGCCACGCTTGAGCTCTCTCAACGCGCGATTCGCTTCCTCGAGTGGATAGGTCTCCACCGCGGGTCGAACCCGAAGTTTTGCCGCGAGCTCGAGGAACTCCGCGATATCGAAATGGGTAATATTCGCGACCGTCTTGATCTCTCGCTCGAGCCAGAGATGTTCGGCGTAATCGAGCTCGAGTAGCGACTCCTGATCATCGGGCTCTTTGCGAATTGCGTTGATCACCAGCCGCCCACCGGGCGCGAGATTACTCAGCGCCGCCACCACGGGCTTCCAGGCAGGCGTCGTATCGATGATCCCGCGCAGCTTCTCGGGCGCGCGCTCTTCGGTGGCTCCGGCCCAGACGGCTCCGAGCTCGAGAGCGAAGGCTCGCTCGCCCGGGTCTCGAGCAAATACATAGATCGCAGATTTGGGATATTCGAGCTGAATCAACTGCAGCACGATATGACCTGAACCGCCGAACCCAGTTAGTCCGACGGGCTGCCCATTCTCGAGATGGAGCAGCTTTAAGGCGCGGTGTCCGATCGCGCCCGCACAGAGGAGCGGAGCCGTCTCCGCATCGGAGAGTTGAGTCTCTTCCGAGTTGGGATTGGGGAGTCGGTAGGCGTAACCGCTGGGGACCGTCAGTCGTTCAGCGTAACCGCCCGGTCGATCTCGGCCGGTCGCCTTAAAATCCGGGTGCAGATTTTCGTCGGGCTCGCCGGTCGAGGAGTGGATCCAGCCGATTCCCACGCGGTCGCCAGGTTCCCAATCCACAACCTCGGAACCGAGCTTTTCGACGTAACCGACGATCTCGTGACCTAGAATCACAGGACACTCAACTTCGAGTCGCCCCTCGATCTCATCGAGCTCGGTGTGACAGACACCGCAGGCGGCCACGCGAACCGAGATCTCACCTCGGGCGGGCTCGGGGTCGGGTAATTCGATGAGGGAGAGCGGCTCGGGGACTTCGCTCAACGGCGCGACCCGTTTGAGTACCATCGCTTTCATCGTATCTCCTCCAAACCAGCGTGGAACGACTCCAGACTGGTCGGAACCGGTTTTGAGTGCAAACGTCCATTTTTCTGACGAATCGCTCTGTTTACAATCAAACGAGGAAGTAAGCGGACTTCAAGGCGACCGATCTCTCGGTCGCTGGGAAAGGGACTCTAGCGATGGTTCGTCTCATCGGGGTCGTCGTTTTGATCGTTGTCGCCGTCGCGGCCTACATTTGGTGGCCGACCCCGCCGGTCCGAGTCGTGATTACTCGTATCGATACTGGTCGGGTTGAGGAGACAGTTACGAATACTCGGGTCGGGACAGTGAAAGCGAAGCGACGTGCGAGCGTCGCGCCGATGACGAGTGGAAAAGTTGTGTTGCTCAAAGCGAAGGAAGGGGACCGGGTCGAGGCAGGGGATCTGCTCCTCGAACTCTGGAACGATGATCTCAAGGCGCAGCTCGCGCTCACTAAGAGTCGCGTCGAAGTGACTCGGGCGCGCCACGAAGAGGCGTGCCTCAACACCGAATACTACGAACGGGAGGCGGAGCGGCTGAGGCAACTCGCTGCCGAGGGCACCGAGAGTGCCGAACGCGCCGACATCGCGGCCACGCGCGCTGCGGCGGGTCGGTCTGCTTGTGAAGCGACGCTGGCAGAGATTGCGAGCGCCGAGGCCGAGGTCGCTCTCGCCCAAGCCTCACTCGAGCAGACGCGACTGCGCGCGCCCTTCTCGGGTGTTGTGGCTGAGGTCAACTGCGAACTCGGCGAAGTGGTCAGCCCTTCGCCCCCCGGCATCCCCACCCCGCCCGCCATAGAGCTCATCGACTCGTCTCGCCCTTACGTCAGCGCGCCGATCGATGAAGTCGACGCGCCGAAGATTCGAGTCGGGATGCGCGCTCACATTTTGCTCGACGCCATCCCCGACCAAACCTACGCCGGCACGGTCGATCGAGTCGCACCCTATGTGCTCGATCTCGAAAAACAGGCGCGCACGGTCGAAGTGGAAGTGGTCTTCGACGATCCCGAGCGCCTCGACTGGCTGATCCCGGGATACTCGGCCGATGCCGAAATCCTGATCGAAGCACGCGAGCAGGCGCTCAGGATTCCGACCGAGGCCCTTACGAATCGCGGCACTGTATTTGTCGTCACGAGTGACGACACGCTCGACGAGCGAAAGGTGCATATCGGCCTCACCAATTGGCGCTATTCGGTCGTTAGCGAGGGGCTGAGCGGGGGAGATCGCGTCGTCCTCAATTGGCAGCAGGATGGAATCGAGAATGGCGTGCGCGTTCGTTCCGAGGCCGAGAATGAAAGCCCTAAGGCGCGATGATCCGACTCGAATCGGTGAGCCGCATTTTCGAAGTCGGGGACGAACGCGTCCATGCTCTCGACCAAGTCTCGCTCGAGTTTGATCCCGGTGAGTACGTCTCGATCATGGGGCCATCGGGGAGCGGCAAGTCGACCCTGCTCAACATCCTCGGTTTGCTCGACCGACCCACCTCGGGGCGCTACCTCTTTGGTGAGGTCGAGGTTTCAAAGCTCGGAGACGAAGCGCAGGCCCAGGTTCGCCGCGAGAAGATCGGCTTT
>CAYZYD010000207.1:0-3658 GCA_964482505.1 uncultured Planctomycetia bacterium
AGGGTCCGCGTCGGTTCGGGTCTCTCGCACAAGAACCGGGTGTCCGCCGAGGTTCTCTACGAACTGCTCGGGTTGGCGCCCAAACGGGCCTGGTTTGCAACCTTCTTCAAAGCGCTCGCCGTCGGCGGCCGGGACGGCACTCTCAAGAAGCGGTTTGAGAGCGGCTACGCGGGTCGGGTTCGGGGCAAGACTGGCCATCTCTCGGGAGTCGCAACTCTCGCGGGTTACTATTCCAAAGGGGGTCGGTGGTTTCGGTTCGTGCTGCTCTACCAGGGCCGTGCCGGTCGAGTAGGGCGGGCCGACCGCTGGTTTGAGTCCGTCTTGACCGAGACCCTCGACTGATCGCGTGGCTCCTCATTCGATTTAGCCACACGGATCTCGGCGACATGGGGCCCGGCGACATTGGGCCCGGCGATATCAAAAACTTTGGATTCCCCTCTCCCCAAGGTGTAAAAAGAACTTTACAATCAGGGGCCTGAATCGTGCCAAGAGTTACGAGCGATTGCCCTCGACTCTGCAGTTCTGCAGCAGCACCGCCGCTTGCGACCGAGCGCTGGGACTCGGCCCAAACGGCTATCAGGCTTGTGCTTGCTGACAATGACTAGAGCACTGGCCACTTCAACCACTGGCGTTTTCAACCCGAGCAGTCCGCCCAAGTGCTTTCGAATTGAGGCTGGTGAGATTTGGGTGCGCACGCGTCCAGACGTCGCCAGCCGGGAAGATTTTGCGGGCGAGCCTCCTAAGTCGCTTCGATCGACTCCGCTTCCCTCAGGCGGACCGCATTCGTATGACAGAACCCGACCCTATGCCCGAATCCTCACCGCGACTCATCATTCGAGAGAACGGGAGCGATCGCATTTTTGACCTCGTCGACAAGGAGGTTCAGATCGGTCGGTCCAAGGAGAACGACATCGAGGTCGACGATATCTCGAGCTCCCGTCGTCACTGTCGAATCTTCAAGAGCGGGGCTCACTGGGCGATCGAGGATCTGCAGAGTCGCAATGGGACGATCGTCAACGGAATCTTGATCCGCCGCCATGAGCTTCAGCCCGGAGACTGCATCGAAATCGGTAAATCACGCGTCTATTTCGATCGCGTCCCGACTCCCGAGCTTCCGAGTGGACACGAAGCGACCGAGACCTTGCTGCTCTCGACCGAGTACTTCATGGAGCCCCTGACCGAGATCAACGAGAGCTCGCAAGTCGAGCTGCTCCAGCGCGAACGCGAGATCTTTCTGCGCCTTCTGAGCATTGCGAAGAAGCTCTGCGGCATGCATGTGCTCTCCGATCTTCTCGAGACGATTCTCGATACCGTACTCGAGATCACCGGCGCCGAGCGCGGCTTCTTGATCCTCAAAGACGACGACGAAGAGCTCAAGATTCGCTGTTCGCGCAATGTCGACCAAGAAGCAGTCAAGCGAGCCGAACTCAAAGTGAGCCAGTCGATTTCGAAGTGGGTGCTCGAAACCGCGCGCCCTGTGCTTATTGGGGACGCGCGCGCCGATACGAGGACTCGTGAGTTTCACTCGGTCAACGAGCTCAAGCTCGAGTCAGTGCTCTGCGTGCCGCTCCAGATCCGGGGTAAGACCGAGGGGCTGATCTACGTTGATAATCGATTCGAGTCGGAGGCTTTTCAGCGGCCGCACCTCCGCTTTATCGAATTTCTCGCGGATCAAGCCGGTATTTTTATCGACAACGCCCAGCTCTTCGAAGAGGCACGTAACAAGAACGAAGCTCTCCGTCGGGCGAAGGAAGAGGCGGAGAATCTTAACCGACAGTTTCAGGAGCTTCTGCTCGCGTCGGATATAAAACCCAAGCAGGTCAGCGATCTCGTCACGCGGCGGCCAACCCGAAGCTTCAAATTCAACTACGACAATATCATTACCAAGAGCAGCAAGATGTTTCAGATCTTTGAAGTGCTCGACCGTGTGATCGATACCGACATCCCCGTGCTCGTCATGGGTGAAAGCGGGACGGGGAAGGAACTCGTCGCCCAGGCGATCCACTATCAAGGAGCGCGCAAAGAGGCTGGTTTTGTCTCGCAGAATTGCGCCGCGATTCCGCCCAACCTCCTCGAAAGCGAGTTCTTCGGTCACGTCAAGGGCGCCTTTACGGGCGCAGTTGCCCACAAGAAAGGGCTCTTCGAGCTCGCGAGCGGAGGGACGCTCTTCCTCGACGAGATCGGTGACATGAGCCTCGATCTCCAGACCAAACTGCTGCGTGTGCTCGAAGAGGGGGAGATCCGTCCCGTCGGTGGCCGCGACTACCGCAAGGTCGATGTCCGGGTTATCTCAGCGACCAACCGTGCTCTCAAAGCGATGATCGAGAACAACGAATTTCGGGAGGACCTGTTTTACCGTTTGAACGTCATCAACATCACGCTGCCCCCGCTGCGGGAGCGTCGAGAAGACATCCCGCTGCTCGTCGACCACTTCATCGACAAAACGAGTCGGAAGGCGGGGCGAGAACGTCCGAGTCTCGACAACAGCGCGCTCTACCAGCTCTACAGTTACGATTGGCCCGGAAATGTGCGTGAACTCGAAAACGAGATCGCCCGCGTCTGCACCTTGGCGGAAGAGGAGATCACCACCGAACTGTTGAGCCCCGTCATCCTTCAGGCGAAGGGCGGGGGACGCGGAATTCAGCCGCAAGGGACGCTCAAGGAGATCGTTACCGAGGCCACCGAGGAGCTCGAACGACGCGTGATCGTCGAAAATCTCACCAAAACGACCTGGAACAAGAGTCGAGCCGCCAAACTGCTCGGAGTTTCGCGGCCCACCCTCGACCAGAAGATTGATAAGTACGGAATCAAGAAGCCTCCCAAATGAGTCGCCCTCTCCGCAATAGTGACTTGAGGAGTAGCTCCGGCGGAGGGGCCGGCGCCAGTAGAATTCAAAGTCGGTAGAATCGGCCCGCAGATAGGGATCAGTAAGGGATAGACCATGACGACATTGATCGTCGAAGAAGAGGGCGCGAGTCGGGTATTCGAAATCGGCCCGAGCGAGACCGTGATCGGGCGCGACTTGCGCTGTCAGGTCGTGATTCGTGACGCAAAGTCCTCGAGACGCCACTGCAAGATCGTCTTTGAAAATGAGAGCCACTGGATCGTCGATCTCGGCTCGTCGAACGGGACACAGCTCAACGGTACCACGGTCAACCGCGCCCGACTCAAGCACGGGGATACGCTGACGATCGGCGAAGCGAGGATGAACTTCCAAGCTCCCGAGCAGGCTGAAGAGGCGACCCCGGTACCGACCTCACCGGAGAGTTCAAGCGAAGAGTCGCCACGAGTCCAAGTGATCCAAGGTCCCGACGCCGGATCGGAAGTTAGCCTCAAGAGTAATTTCAGTATCGGCCGAAAGGCTGAGAACCAATTGCGTCTCAACGATCCCAAGGCCTCGGGAGTCCACGCGCGGATCTTCGAGTCGGGAGGGGCCTGGATTCTCGAAGATCTCGAGTCGGGTAATGGGGTCTTTGTCCGCCAGCGCCGGGTCAAGAAAGTTCGTCTCACCGACGGTGAACGGGTCCAGATCGGCGATTCGCTGCTCGAGTTTTCAGGGCTTCCCCAGGCCTCGCCCGCCAGTACAGCTTCGGTGGAGGTGGTGGAGCCCGCTTCTTCGAGTGTCAGCTTCGGAGACGCGTCGCGTCGCGTCAGTTTG
>CAYZYD010000207.1:3668-7044 GCA_964482505.1 uncultured Planctomycetia bacterium
AAGCCGGCACCCCGGCGGTGTCAACATCCTGCTCGGCGACGGTTCGGTCCGGTTCGTGAAGGACTCGATCGATCCCGTCGTCTGGATCGGGATCAACACGATCAACAGCAACGAAGTCATCGGCGCCGATCAGTTCTGAGCCGTCCCGCCGACTCCTCGGGTCCCTTTCAAGCGATCTTCACGGTCGTCTTTCTCGCCTCACTTCTCGTCTTTCTCTACTTCGGTTACGGGTTGGTGAATGATTACCTCGCCCGTACGAACCCGCCCACCGAGCCCGACAATCTACTGACAAACAACCAATCGTTTGAGGACGTCGACGACGCGGGTCAGATCGTGGGTTGGGCGATCGGTGACCACAGTGACGCTGCGCAAATCAGTTCGGTGACCGAAGAGGTCGTTCACGGTCGTCGAGCGGTAAAGGTATCCAGCCAAGGGAGCCCCAAGTATGGGTTCGTCCGCGTAGTCTCGGACCAGATCATTTCGGTCAGTAGCGATAACCGAGCATTTCAGATCAGTGCATCGGTTCGCAATCGTTCATTCAGCCTCGCGGGTCTTCAAGTCCTCTGGTACACGCGAATCGGAGACAAGACCGAATTCGTCGGTGAGTCTTTCAGTGCACTGACCGAGCGTCGCTCGAAGTACACGCAGATCGAGGATATCGTCAGACCGCCGGCCTGGTCCGATCCGAGTCAGTGCCGGGTCGCCCTCTTTGGTTGGGGGAGTGGGGCTCTCGAAGTCGACAATGTTTCGCTCAAAATCGTCGACGAAGATGACGACGGGGCGTCGAAGCGCGAACTCGTCCTACCGTCAAAGATCGACCGACAATCCGATCTCCAATTTCTCTTTAACGCCGACGGAACTTTTGCGATTCGCCGTGGCCGTCAAGTGCTCTGTCGCAACGTGCGATTGGCAGAAGTCGACGAATCGTATGCGCCGTTTGGACAGTTGCTCGCGGGTCGAGCCAGTCAGCCGGACAGCGCCGAGCTGACCTACAGCTACGAGTTCATGACCCGCGGGGGGAAGCCGGCCACGATTCAACAGCTGGTCCAAGTCATCGGAGACCAGGCAAAGGTGAGCTATCAACGGGCGGACGAGAGCGAAGCGCAGCTCGACGTATTGTTTGAACTCAACCCGCAAGCGATCGACTTACCCGTGAAGGCCTACCTCGACGATCGGCTCGTCGCTGAGGATGTGCAGCTTGGGGAGCTCGAGGGAGTTCGGGCCAACGAACTCATCATCGGTTCGCAGCGTCGACAGTCGGTGGTCACCTTTACGTCACCGCTGACCTGCTATCAGTTGCCCGACTCGTTGAGTCGCGGGCCCAAGACGCTTCACTTCCAAGTCGACCCAGGCGTTGAGATCCTCGACCTCTTCTTTTCGAGCGTCTCTCAGCGAGACGAGAAGCGCATCGCCGAGTCCGAACGAGCGATCACTGAGCTGCTTGCCGAGCGGAAGTACGGTCAAGCGATCCAGCGACTCGAGGAGCTTCAAACCGCCTTTCCGAGTCGACAAGATCTCAAAAGTCGCTGCGAGAAGAGGATTCAAGAGATCCTCGAGATCGGGGAGCGAGAGGTCGCCCGCCTCACCAAGGTCTTCCAAGACTACGAGAAGTTTCAGAACGAACCGGTTTACGGGTACTTCGAAGAATCGACTCAAACTCTCGCCAGCCGTTTTGCTGGAACCGCTCCGGGTCGGGAGGCCGAGCGGCTACGCTCCGAGGCGGAGGCGACGTCGGTGAGATCCTCCCAGTCTCAAAAGTCTCGGGAGGCGCAAACGATGTTAAATCGAGCTCAGAATTACCTCGACAACCAACTCAATCACCTCGCCCGTCTCTACGCCGAGCGCGTCGAGTCTGTGACCGATGACGACGACCTCCTGACCGAGGCGCAGCGGATCTTGCGGCGAGCCAAGGCCCGGGAATAGGGGGAGGCGAAGGTGTTAGGAAACGAATTCTTATCGATTGAAGAGGGCTCGGTCGTCACGCGCTGCGTCTGGGTGCGGGGTTCGACGGGTCAGGTCGAGATCGTTCGCACGTGGGTGTTTGAGGGTCAGGATCGTTCGCTGACTCGAGTGGTCACCGAGCTCAAAAGTGCCAAGGCACCCATCCGGCGCATCGTACTCGGAGTACCCAACGAGGCCGCTTCCGTTCGCTATAACCTCGTTCCGCCAGTTCCCGACTGGCGCCTCGCTCTCATCATGAAGTATGAGACCGACGAGATGGCCGAAAAGTCGGGAGAGGTGCTTTCGAGTGATTGGCGACAACTCGATCTCGTCGAGAGTGAAGCCGACGATCTCGTGCTACTCGTCGCGCAAGGGCGCGAGAGTCATCTCGCTCCAAAGCTCGAGGAGATTCAAAACGCCGGAGGCCGCGTCCTACTCGCGCTCCCCAATTGTCTCGGGAGCTATCACGCCTACCGGCAAGGGTACAGTCGACCGCCAGAAGAGACAGTGGTGCTGATCGATCTCGGCGGCAATGAGAGCCACGTCTCGCTCGCCTCAAATGGGCAGCTCTACTTTGCGCGGTCGGTGACGTTTGGCGGAGGTCAAATCGATGAGATCATCGCCTCCGCTCTACAGATCGACGAGGAGGCGGCGCGCAAACTCAAAGAGCGACTCTCTTCGGGCAAAGCACCTCCTGAACTCGTGCAGAGTGCGCAGCCAGCCTTGCGCAAGGCGTTTGGGCAGGTCGCCTCCATGATTCGCGGTTCGGTCAACTTCTGTAAGACTCAGACCAAGATCCCCGGTCTCGAAGCCGACCGCGTGGTTTTGATGGGAGCCACGAGTCAGATCCCGGGATTGCTCGATTACCTTCGAGACGAACTCGATACCCGCGTCGAGTACTTTGAACCCCAACTCGTGGGCGAAGTGCCCCCCGTCATGAACACGCGGGCTGGGATCGCCTGGGGAATCTCGCTGGGAATTGCGCTCTCGGGCTTTGATGACGACGAGGCGACTCTCGATCTGCTCACAGCCGAAGCAAAGCAGAAGCGCGAGTTTCACGAGCGAACGGTGTTTAATTACGCGGCGATCGGTGTGCTCGGCCTCTCGCTGCTCCTCTACTTCGGCGCGGTCTTGATGGCCCGGAGTCGCAGCAACGGACTCAAAGAAGATCTCGTCGACATCCGCCGTTCGGTCCAAGGGTGGGAGAGTGAGAAAGAAGCGGCGCGCAAGTCGAATCGGCAGGTGCGCAGCCAAATCGCGGCGCTGACTGACGAAGTGT
This sequence comes from uncultured Planctomycetia bacterium, assembly GCA_964482505.1. Classification (GTDB taxonomy): domain Bacteria; phylum Planctomycetota; class UBA8108; order UBA1146; family JAJFFE01; genus CAYZYD01. Next base: position 6,889 of record CAYZYD010000207.1, read on the forward strand.
CGAACTCCGCATTTATGGCGCGCTTTCTCGAGTTTCTCTCTTCTGAGTTGCCCGCCTCGATGGTTCTCGACCACGTCGAAGCCGAGCGCGATTTTGACGGAGAGGCCCGGATCGTTCTCGAAATCGAGGGCCGGTCGAGCGATGCCGAGAAAAAGG
>CAYZYD010000208.1:0-7022 GCA_964482505.1 uncultured Planctomycetia bacterium
CGGCATCATGCAATATTCCAATAAATGAAAGGCCAAGTCTACTCCGATTATCATTACAAGCTGGGCCCAAACGGGCACAGAGAAGTTGGAATGTAGAGTGGATTCAAAATCCTTACGATTTTACAACGATAAATGACTTAGGTTCCGGATTTCCCCATCGTTCAGGAGTGCTCATGCCTCTCTTCCGCTCGCGTCACGCCGTACGTTTCGGCGGCGCTCTCCTCTTGGCCTTCGCGGCCAGCCTCCCGGCCGTGGCCCAGAACACCGCGCCGGCTCCCGCTGCCGAAGCGCCGAAGACTCCGGTCGTCGCGACCATCGGCGATCTCCAAGGACTCATCGATTCGATCGGCGCCTTCACGTCGCAGCTCGATCCGTCCATGAACGCCGACACGATCCGCATGCTGGGCGGGCAGTTCGGCGATCCGGGCTTCTCGGCGTTTTCCAAGGGCGCCGGAATCGCGGTCATCGTCGAAGACGTCGATCGCATCCTCATCGCGCTCGAGGCGCAGGGTGAGAAGCGCGCCATGTATGCCGGCATGCTCGGCACGATGGGCATGACGCCCGGTCAGAACGCGGAGGGGCCGCTCATGGTCGCAACCGCACCCGACATGATAGAGGGCGCCGCCTCGGCCGCTGCCAAGGCAGCTCTCGCCGCAGCGAACCGCGGACGACTCGAGATCGGCTTCGAGCTGGTGCCGATCGTCCAGAAGCACTGGCCGCGTCTCCGCATGATGAGCGACATGCTCCCGGCGCTCTACGAGGGCATGGACATGGCCTACGCGGGTAAGATCCTTCAGGGCGAGGCGCTCTTCCTCCTCAACATGATGGAAGAGATGGAGCGCCTCGATCTCGCAATCGACGTCAACGGCGATGGCCTCATGTTCGACAGCATGGTGAAGCCGGTCGCCGGTACCGCTCTTGCGTCAGTGGTCAGCGCGTGTGAGCGCACCGCTGATCCGAGTCTCCTCAACCGAATCGGGACCACGGGTGGCATGCGCATGGTCGGAATCTTCCCGTCCCAGGCGATGACCAGCTACTTCATGGGCGAGTTCACGAAGCTCGCGGCGCAGATGAGCCTGGGCGAAGAGATCCAGAAGGAAGTCGAGCGCTTCGGCTCCATGTACGGCGACCTCTTCGGCGATCAGATGGCGGCTTCCCTCTACGGCGACACCATCTTTGACGGCACCATGGTGTTCAAGGGCGTTAAAGACGTCGACCGCCTCTACAAGGCCTGGGAAGAGTACGCCAAGGTCATGAGCGAAGGCGCCATAAGCGAGGCTTACGCCAAGATGGGGCAGAAGTGGACATACAACTTCCAGCGCAACGCGCGCAAGATCGGTGAGGCGTCGGTCCAGCGCCTCACCATGAAGATGGAGCTCACCGGCGAAGCCGCGAACGGTCCCGAGGCTGAAATGAAGCGCGCCATTATGGGCGACGGCATGAAGTTCGAGTTCGCCTCGCCGGCGGAAGGCACCATCGTGGCGGCTATGGGAAAAGTGCCACTCGAGAGCCTCATGAGCGGTAACACCGCAGCTCCGAAGCCGCTCGCTGCACTGGCCGCGCACGGTTCGGGTGGCTTCTTCTATGCCGACGCCGACTTTGGCCAAGGCATCAAGTCGATGGCTCCGATGTTCCAGGGCATGCCGGGCGGGCCGGAGCCGGAGGTGATCGAGATGATCGCTACCATGCTGGGCGAACAGCCGATGACCATGGCTATGTACGCGAAGGGTGGCGAAGTGCGCTCGACCTTCCGCATTCCCGCGAGTCTCTTCGCCGTTGGGTACCAGTGGGGTACGGCCATGGGTGGTGGCCCTGCCACGCCGATGCACGCTCAGGTCGAGCTCGACATGATAGATCTCACCGACGCCTGCGACATGTTCCAAATCACGAATGGCCGCTGGCCCACCAGCTACGACGAGCTGATGGGCAAGGGACCCAAGGCACAGAAGTACATCGAGAAGCTCCCCGTCGACCCGTGGACGAAGAAACCCTTCATCGCCAAGTGGAACGACAAGAGAGATGGACCGGAGTTCATCTCCTACGGAGCCGATCAGAAGCCGGGCGGAGAAGGTCCGAACGCCGATATCAGCAGTAACGACGAGTAAGTCGCGGGTCGCTCGCTGAGATCTCGATCAGCGTCGACTCGAGCGAGCGTGGTGGGGCAAAGGCTTCATCGCGCTCGTTTCATGTCCGGTGCGTCCGGTCCGAGGTGGGCTCCGAGTGCAGTTCGCCAGCCCTGGAGAGAAACGTGACCCAGAGTCTCATTTTGCAGATTTTGGCATGAATTCATCCTGCGGGCTGTAAGGCCCCGACAACTTCGAGACTCGTCAATCTTCGCTCCGCTACCAGTTGTTGTTCGCGCGTTCTCACGAGACACCTACGACCCCGAGCGGTTACGACTTGGGCAAGAGTATTGCCCGCTCACTCCCCACGCTCAATCCGAGAATCCGAGTTCTTAACTCCCTTTACTTCTCGCGTCCACACGACCACTCCAACGAGAATTCAGACCACCCTTGCTGCTGCTCGGGAGTCTTGCACGCCGCCCCGATCCCGGTGAGACGACTGTCAGTATCTCCGGATCCGCGGTGCATAGATCTCGTCCGACTCAACTCCGGAGCAGCTGTAGGATAGTTCATGCCAAATTATGACGCTGGGTCCGGTTTCTCCCACAGGATCCGGGCAAGGCGAACGACCCACCCTTGAGCCCTTGCGAACAGACACAGTCCCCTTCCGTCCAAGTCGCCGGTGCGCGTTTCGCTTGGCATACGAATCCGACGAGGAATCACGGGCCGCGCAATTTCTTTGTCGTTACTTCGAATAAACAAACGACCGAAATTACTCCCAAGGGGTAGCTCTCTCACCCAACGAGCAAAGATCACCAAGCGATGCATACACAAGTTGTTATCGTGAGCCGGAATAAACTCGTGCCAAGAAGTGACTCCGGGTCCGGTTTGTCCTCTCTCCTCGTCGCGAAGAACGTCAACCTCGCGACGATCCAGCGGCTGATGGGCCACACGCCCGATCGTAGCCGCGAGAACAAACTGAACCCGAAGATCGCTACGGTAGGTCTGGCGGGGGATCAGTCCTGAAGCAACTCCCAGCCGTACCACCCCCAAGCGTAGGTATCGACCTTCTTTCCGAGGACAGAGAATCGTGCGCCCACCTCCAGGTTCACGATTTTGTTGATGTCCGTTTCCGGGAGGATGAACTTCATTGTCCGCATGTCCATAGTCACGACACCGGGGAGGTAATATCGAGAGGATGGCTTGTCAGCTCTAACGCGATCATCGATTCGCTTGTCTTCGGCGGCTTCTCGTCCTCGCGTAAGCCAATCCAGTCCGCGTTCCGTTTCCCAGTTCGCTCGTCCGTGATCGGATATCGCGATAGGTCTACGGGCGACTTCTCCTCGCTCTCGTCATCACCATTAATGGGAAGTGCGCGCAATCCCAATCGAACCAGGGTCGACGGGGAACCGCTGCTTCTATGCAAACGAGTCGGGAGTGATCCGCTTCGGTCAAGACGCGAGCGTCGGCCCCAACTCGGCGCCCGTCGACTAGCAGCCCGCAACGCAGACCTCATAACCCGATTATTCGGAGTCTTGGGCTGCACCACGCTGTTCTATGAAAGCCTTGGTGACAATCTGCCACTCGCCCTCGTGTTTGATCAAGAGAAACGCGTCGTAGTAGCGATCGGTGAACCTGAACGTGACGGTCGCAAGCCGACCATCGACAATCTCGATGCTCAGAATCTCGTAGTCTTCGCTCATTCCCGGGGGGTTTGGATTACTCGACCATCGTTCGATGAGTTCGCTGATCTCGCGTCTCTTGAAGCCGCCATCGCTAGGTGTTGCGCTGAGCATAACGGCGACTTCCTCAGCGAATGCGCGTTCTAGGCGTTCGCGGTCAGCCGTTTTCAGCCCTTGAAAGTAGTCGAGAAGCCGTGCTTCAACGGCCGCGCGCTCGCGCTCCTGAGTCGGGTCCGTCGCGCAGCCGCAGATGGCGAGAGAGGCTACTAGCGAAATGATGAGTCTATCCATGTTGTGCTTCCACTATCCTGTTCCAGGGTACTCCCTAGCAGCCCGCCCGAAAAACTGCTTTCGATGCGGGAGCTCGAGATTTCGATCCCATGGCCCCCAGTGCCCAGTGCCCAGTGCCCAGTGCCCAGTGCCCAGTGCCCAGTGCCAGTGGCAGTGGCAGTGGCAGTGCCCCCCGGCGAATCGAAGGCGTATTAGTCGACCCGCTCTATCTTCTCAAAAACGCAACCAAGGGCGGGCGACCCCGAACACTATCAACCCGAAACGATCTCGGCAGGCACCAAGGAGCGCACTGCAGACCACTGGAATGGTGAGGGCCCAGAGGGCTTTATAGACAGCCCGAGTAACTGCCGCAATCCAGTCCGTCAGCGGTGGGGTCGGCTCCACAACTCGGGAACGGCGCTGCGGGACTCGGTCCTCCGCTAAAGAGGTAAGCGAGCGAGTAGATCGGATCGGCGATGTCGACTCCCCCGTCGTCATTCGCATCGCAGCCGTCAACACAGCTCGGTGCCGTCGAGCCTCCGAAGAGAAAATCAAGAGTGAAGATGGGATCACCGATGTTCCCGGCGCTATTCTGATTGCAATCGCCCCGAACAAACAGCTCACTACAGGAAGTGGTTAGCGGAGTGATTTGAGACTCCGCAGCAGGCGTCGAGTTCGTCGCGATCGAAGAAACCATCTTCGTCGCGATCGATTCCTATCCGAGTTTGCGATCCAATCGGCACCACCTTGAAGGTGATCTCCTCGCCAGAACCAGCACTCAACCGCCGGTCTTCGAGCGTGATCGTCTCAGTAGAGCGGTCAGACTAAAACAGCAAAGAGCCTTGATAGGTGTACCCGCGATTCAACTGCTGCTGGTATCCCTTGGCCACCAGGTCCGGCGTCACGGCGAGCGGCGACACATGGGGCGTCTCCCAGTTGACAAACGAAGACTGCGCAGAAACAACTCCAGGTTGGAACAAAGGAAACCTGCTGCAGTTTGTAATCTTTCACTCTACTGAACCCCAGGTCTCTGCAGGATCGTGAACATGGCGAGGAGCTTGTCGGGAGGCATATCCCAGCCCAGCAGCTCGGCCATCTGTTGCGCGGCGGTGGTGTCGTTCTGATTCCAGATTTTGACTTCGAAGCCGGTCTTTTTAAGCAGCTCGCGATCAAAGGGACAGCGGCCCGTGGCCCAGGGAATGTAGCGCTTTTCGGGTGGGTTTTGCGGAGGATAGAGGTTGTAGATCATGACCCACCCGCCGGGCTTGAGTAATTGAAAGAGGTGCTTCACGTACGCTTCGTCGCTGACTCCGAGGTCCACGAGGAATCGCTTTTCAGTGGGACGCTCGGGATGAATGTACCCGTACTTCAGAGTGTTCTTGGTCAGGAAGAGGTCGTAACCAGTTCCCACCTCCTGCCGCACTTCATCGGTAGCCGGCCACCGGCCCCGAACCAGTTTGACTTTGCCACTCTCCGGCACCCCCTTCAGTGCTCCTTGATCACCTTCGCCTGAGTAGAGAGCTTCTAAGAAGCTGTCTACATCAACACCCACCGCGTCGGCGCCGCAAGCAGCTAGCATGCGCAGATGCCCGATGCCACCGTAACCAAAGTCCAAAACTCGTTTACCCCGAAGATCCGACCAGCCCGAATGCTGGCCCACGAGATCGATGGCGCGGCTGTAAGCGAGTGGTGTGCCATAGCGAGTCTCGTAGTAGGTCTTCGCAGGGAGCTCTAAGGCCTCATAGTGTTCCCGCTGCTCTTCGGGAAGGGTTTCCACCTTGGCCGGAGCGACGAAGCTGCCATCCCGTCCTTTGTAGATCATGCGCGCTTTAGCGGGCGGGAGATGTTTACTGGCGGCGACAAACTGCTTACCGATAGCGCCTGTCGTGAACTCCGACAGACGCTTCGCCTCCGCCTGCAGGACCTCAACGATGGTTGGCTCGGGTTGGGGCGTGTCTTCGAGCTGTAACGGCGGGTTTGCGAAAAGTGAGTAAGCGAGACAAAGGAGCAGATAGGGAAAGAGCGAACGAGGCATCGGGAAATCCTTCGGTAGAAGTCTTGGCGGTCACCTCGGTGAGACCTTACATCAGGCCTACATTTCACTATCTAATCGAATTGAAATGGGGAAAAACCGGAATCTCCATGTGCCCAGCGATCCTGAATTGAGTTCGAATCGACTTTCGTCTTGTCTCAAATTGATCGACTACAAAGAGCGGTATGTTGCCCACACGCTTTGCGAACGGCTGGACTCCGTCGGCTCGCACATTACCCTGACGCGTAGGAGAATGGCTTTGTGAGGAGAGACCGCACGGCTTGTGCATTCTCGACGCTTTCGAGAAGACGCTCCGTCTCGGACGGCAGAGGCGACCACTGAAGTGAGGCTAGCTTGAAGCTCGAAGACCATCGCTGGCTGACAGCGTTCTTCTTGTCGGGTGGTGCCGCACTCGGCTACGAGATTCTCTGGACGCGACTCCTCGCGGTCTGTCTCGGAAGTGAGAGCCTCGGCGTTCTGGGCGTTTTGTCGGGGTTCTTCGGTGGTCTTCTCCTGGGCGCCTTGATCTTCGATGGGATCGCACGTCGCTCGGCTCGTCCTTCGCGCCTGTTCGCGGTTCTCGAGTGTGTCGCGGCATGTTTTGCAGTTCTTAGTCCGTTTCTACTCACGCAGCTCGCTCGTCTCCTCCCACCGCTTCTCGGTCCCATGGCGGGGGACTACGATTCACTGAGCGCTCTCTTTCTCACCGTGTTCGTCGCTGGCGTCACACTTCTTCCCGCCACGATCTGCCTCGGCGGATCCTTCCCTGCGCTAGCCGAGGCGCGGCGCCGTGCGTACCTGAACGAAATCCCGACTCGAGGACTCGGTCGCCTCTACGCGGCCAATACTATCGGTGCGAGCTTTGGGGTCTTGTTCAGTGTCTACCTTTTGCTTCCCACGGTGGCATTGGTGGGCGGGAGCCTCGTCCTTGAGACCCAGTTCTAGCTCCTTTTGCCGCAGTTTGCGGAACAGCAC
>CAYZYD010000209.1:0-3947 GCA_964482505.1 uncultured Planctomycetia bacterium
AGGCCGAATGGCTCGCCGAGTTCTCACTCGAACTTTCCGAACAGGACACTAGAGCCTCGTATCCGTTTGCGCGACGCCGATAGTAATGGTTATATGACAAGCGACCCATGAATAATACGAGCGGCACTACCCGGTCCGCGGATGGATCTCAATCACCGAGATTTCGTCGTGCTCATGGAGCGAGTCCGCATCGCTTCCGACAATAATCGTCGCAATTGGAGTTGGATGCTCGGGCAGAGAGTCGGGCTTCTGTTTCTTGGCGAGCAGACACTGAAACTGGGGTTGGTTGGCCGCGGCCCGGAGCCAGGGTAAGACTTGCCCCGAGTAATCGAGGAAGACGACCGGACGAGTGGACGCGTTCGGGTCGACTTCAGGCACGACCGGAGCTGGGCTCGGGGCTCGACTCGGTGGGGCGACGCTCGGAGCGGAGATCGGATTAAATCCCTCCGGCGGCGTGAACATCGCTACCTCACGGCCATGGACGCCCTTAATCGGTAAAAGGAGCGCGATATAGCCGAGGATTCCGGTGACGGTCAGCGGGAAGTAGAGAACGTAGGGGAAGACCCCTGACTCGGGAGGGAACTCGACCTGAGTTGGATAGAGTTCGACTGAGCGTTCGTCGTTCTTTGAGCCGAGGCGGTAGTCCGGGCTCGAGTTGGTGTTCCAAGAACCCACGAAGACGTTGAAGATCTCTTCCATCGCCTCGCGCACGAGACCGTCGAAATCGATCTCGCTATCGAGCGTGGGCGGGTCCATCATCATCGCCGCTCGCGACAGCGCGTCGGCCGTCTTTTCGGGGACGATGAGGCCGCCGATCCCATTGACCTTCCGCACAAAGATCGAACGGCAGCAGACAATCCCCTCGCCGCTCTCGCGGTAAAGATCCTCCATCGACCGAATCTCCTCGCGCTCGATATCGATCTCGAGATCGATGTCGAGCATCTGGGCGACGTCCTGCCGCACCTTATCGAGGAGATCGGGGAATTCCTTCTGGAACCCGGGAGCGAGCGTAATGTCCACGCGTCCCCCGGTCTTTAGCCCTCGACGGTCTCTTTGATTTGCGCGGCGAGATCCTCGGGCGTAAACGGCTTCGCAAGAAATCCGTTCGCTCCCGCGTCAGTCGCCTCGCGCTTCTTGGCGAAGTGCGTTTCGGTGGTGACCATCAAGACCGGAATCTGGCAGCCGTCCTCACGAATCGCTCGCAAGAACTCGAGGCCGTTCATGTTGGGCATGTTCCAGTCGCAGAGGATCAGATCGGGGGCGTTTGTCACCTGCTCCAGGCCCTCCTTGCCGTCACCAGCTTCGAGGACTTCCGCTTCGACCCCGCCCTTGCTGAGAGCTCGCTTGATCATGTTGCGCATGACCGCAGAGTCGTCGACAACCAGGATTTTCATGGTTGGGGCTCCGTTCTTCAGTTTGCCAAATCGGGTTCACGTTCTCGGATGAGGAAGATTCCCTCGACGAGATACTTCGACTCAACCATAAACTGGAAGGGGTAGACGGCAGTGGCTGAGGCGGTCGAGAGAGTGGTGTTGTCGGCCGCCATCACAGTGGGAAGGCTGATCGTAAAATTGAGATCCTCTTCGTGGAGACGCTTCTTCACTCCGCCGCCGACCAAGTTGCCGAGCTCACCCACGCCATCTTTGAGAGTCGCTTCGTCGCCAGGCTCTTCCCCGAGCATCAGACCGACGACCTTCTCGGCTGAGGCCGGGCTCAAGACGAGGTGGATCACCCCTTCCAAGCCGTCTCCCCCGAGGCCGATCGTCGCGATGAAACGCGAACCCTGATAACTCCCGTCGAACTCCTCTACTTTGAGAAAATCGACGTCTGCCATCAGCATGACACCAAACGCGTCGTTGATCGAATCGACAACCGTCTGGTAGATGGGATCCGTATCTGTAGACATGTGCTGCCGTTCTCCCTGGGCAGCCCGTTGATACTCGGTTCCGGTCGAAGTTGGCGATACTCAACCGCCGAAGAGAGCTTGCCGCATGTCGGATACGACGCCCTTTGGGAGCACCCAGGCGCAGGCCCGAATCTCCCCAACCTCACCGCGAAAGCACTTTATCAACCGGCCGCTATATGGCCTACTCGACCTCTGTTTGTCGACTGGGCCCGCTTCGCTCCTGAACCCCACCCTCAAATTAGGTCACGGTCGCTTTACAGACCGTGCTCGGGCATGACCTCTTCCCGCAACAATCCCAAGGAGACTTCGTGAAGACACTCGTTACCGGTGGTACCGGCTTTATCGGCCAGAAACTGATCCCGATGCTGCTTCAGCGAACCTCGGTGATCTGTGTGACTCGTAACCAGGCCCGAGCGCGGCAGACGTTTGGTGGAGACGCAGCCCCGGACGAACTCTCTTTTCTCGAGTGGGATCCTCAGGAAGCGGAGATCGATCTCTCCTCGTGCGGGCCGCTCGCGTCCTGCTACCATCTCGCTGGAGAAACTGTGGCCGCGCGCTGGAACGAGCGGCACAAACGAGAGATTCGGGAGAGCCGCGTGGCGGGAACCCGAAATCTCGTCGCGAGTCTCGAGAAGCTCGAGCAACGACCGGCGACGCTTATCAACGCATCGGCCGTGGGTTATTACGGGGCGGGGAACGGTGAGAAACTCGACGAAGATTCGCCGGTCGGGGACGACTTCTTAGCCGAGGTCGCCCAAGCTTGGGAGGCCGAAGCGAGCCGCGCTGAAGAGATCGGGATCCGCACCGTGCTCTTGCGTACGGGGCTGGTGCTCGGCACGACCGGTGGACTTCTCGAGACGATCTTGCCGATCTTCCGTCTCGGGTTCGGGGGCCGTCTCGGCAGTGGGGAGCAGTATATGCCCTGGATTCATATCGACGACGTCGTGGGATTGATGCGCTTTGCCGAGGAAAGCTCGGACCTTTCGGGACCGATCAACCTGACCGCGCCGAATCCCGTCACCAATCGAGAGTTCACTCAAGCGCTGGCCCAAGCGCTGCACCGACCGGCTGCCTTTCCGGTCCCGCGCTTTGCCCTCAAGCTTCGCTACGGTGAGTTCGCCGACTACACGCTGATGAGTCAACGCGTGGTTCCCAAGCGCGCCCAAGCGGCCGGTTATCAGTTTCGGTTCGAGACGATAAAAGCCGCATTCGAGGATCTCGTCGGTTAGATCGGCCAGGTTCGCTGGGCTGGGTCTTTACGCCGGATTTCGCCGCTCGCCTCGCGGGTGACGATCGCGTAGATAAAGAGGCCGAGGATAAAGAGGTGAAACGCCGCCACGACCATGATGACCGCCCAAGCCGGGACGAGTACCTCTGAGGTCCCAATTCTCGTGATCGCAAAGGCCTTGAGGAACTCACCGGGTTCGCACGAGAGAAATATCTTGCCGATCCACGCCACCAGTGTCAGCACGAAGAGCCAGATGTAGTTGCGGTGCAGCCGGCGACCGATCGCTTCCCAGTAGGAGATCTTGTAGGTCGGTCGAAAGAGATCGTTACAGAGCTGCTCCCTCCAATTGCCCTCGGGAAGGCGGTGTTCAAACGCGAGCGAGGGCACGATGAAGTGCACCTCGAGCATCCGGACCCGTGTCCGCCAGACATCAAAGAAGCGGTAGCGTCGACCTTCGATATGGAGCAGGAGAAAGATTAGTACCGAGGCGAAGGGCAGGATGATGTGCGGCATCAGCGGCGTCGAAAAGGCGACCGAGACGAGGGCGGTCGCGGTGATGATCGCCCAGTGCGTCGTCATGTCCATCTTCTGGCGCCACGCGATCGACCGGCCGAGCTCACCCCGGTAGAAGTGGGCGAGCACGTTGAGGTTGTCGGTTGGAAAGCGGTCGGCGAGCGCATTGAAGGGGTGCTCACGCGGAGTGATCGTCTTCTTCGATGCCTTTTTGTTACTTGCGGAGGCCTCGGAGGTCCGACCGGGATCTTCGGCCTCGGGGTTACCAGCATTCATCGAATTTGGGTCCCTCGGAGCGTG
>CAYZYD010000209.1:3957-7017 GCA_964482505.1 uncultured Planctomycetia bacterium
TTCTCGCCGGAGGCGGGATGCGAATGGGGGCGGGGTGGGTAGTCAACCGGATCTCTGCGTCCGAGGAAAGAGCAGAGAGCAGAGATTTTCCGCTCGAGCCGTTGGTTCGATGAACTCGAGGCGGGGCGGTGCGGTCGCAACCGACCCGCTCAGGCAGGCGTCCTACGGGTTCCCGGTGGGCGCTTGTGCATATGGCGCCGACCGGCGATCAGGCCTTCGCGTTGTCGATGCAGCCCCAGAACTGGTCGAGTTCGAGCGCGATTTGATCGTAGAAGCTCTGGTAGTCAACCTCGCCGCCCTCACGGCAGTGCGCTTCGAGAGCGCGGCAGAGCGCTTGGACGCGGCTCGCGCAGACATTGCCCGAGGCGCCTTTGAGGGTGTGAATCAACTTCGTCACTTCCTCGGAATCGGCCCCCGTGACGGCCGCTTCGAGCTTCTCGAGCAAACTCGCGGACGACCCTCGGAAGACCTCGAGAACCTCTTCGAGAAGCTCTTCGTCGTCGTCGAGCAGATCGAGCGCGAGCGAGCGGTCAAAAACGGGATATTCGCTGACGTCAACGGTCATAAGAGAGACTCCTGGATCCATTGGCTGATCTTCCTTCTCAGTATGCGATGAATGCCAAGAGTCGACCGGGAGCAATCTCAGAAAGCCTTTTGAGATAACGAGTTGAATTCTAGCGAGGCGGCGCTATCCTCACCGGCTTGGCCGCAGTGGCCGCCATTAGCCCGAAACGATCCATCCCCGTATAGTCACGAGAGTTTGTCATGAACCGCAATGCCCGACAGCGAAAGAAAGCCAACCACGGTAAGCGTCCGGTGAACAATCGCCGCCGCAAAGAGCGTCGCCAAAAGGAATTTAAGCGCGCCTAACGCCGGCTCGGTTGATAAGCGCCTCTCAAAGTGCCGCTGTGACTTCGCTAGTGTGTCTTTAGCGCATATTGATGTCGCCGGATTTACACCGAGGAATTTGGGGCGCTGAGTTTAGGGCGCTATCGCCGCTGTGATATCGCCGCTGTGATATCGCTGCCGCTAGTTGAGGCGGCACTCTCGCGGTGGCTCAGCACAAGGAGAGTTCTGAAGAGCTCGGCCGATTCCTGGCCCGCGACTTGACGCTTATCGATCTTCGCGACTCTATCCCGCCTGTGCATCCCCCGATCGAGATCAGCGTGTTCCACTCCATCATACTCTCCCACCTCTTTTTGATGAGTCGCGGCTTTCTCGGGAGTCGAGCGACCTTGATGCTCGACGTTGTCGTGACCGCGATGGCAGTCGTTATCCCGATCATGGTGTTCAATATCTTGCTCGCGCGTCGTCGCCAGTACGCAGCCCACAAGCTCGCGATGACTCTACTCTCCACCGTTCTGCTCATCACGGTGATCGCGTTCGAAGTCGATATCCGCTTCTTTCACCCCTGGCGGGAAGGCGCTGAGTCCTCACCCTACTACGCTGATCCGTGGTATTCGAGTACGGTTGGTATCGCCCTCATCATTCACCTCTTCTTTGCGATATCGACGATTGTCCTCTGGACCGTCGTGGTCGTGCGGGCGCTGCGCCGCTTCCCCCGTCCACCGCACCCCGCAAAGCACAGTGCGAGCCATAAGTTCTGGGCGCGGCTCGCCGCTATCGATATGACGATGACCGCGATTACGGGTTGGATCTTCTACTATCTCGCCTTCGTCGCGACCTAACAGTCCACCCCTCTTCCCAACTTCAATTTGAAGCAGCTCTCAGAGCGCGGCTAATCCTGCGGGTCCGGGCGATCCTCCTGCTCGATCGCTTCGAGCTCCGCCTCTAGCCTGAGGGTCGCTTCTCGATCCCCGCGCGAGCGGCTCAAAACGATGAGCCGCTTGAGTACTCGAATTCTCAGAGGCCGTCGGTTGGGGTCGGCGGTGAGCTTTGAGTTGAGGCGAGTGTAAATCCCCTCGGCGAGTTTCGACCGATCCGCCTTTTCGAGCACCGCGGCCAAATCAAAGATCCTCTCGGCATTTTCGGGTTCGCGCTGAATGGCGCGGCGGTACCAGTTGTAGGAGTTTTCCCAGTCGGCGAGCGCCGCGTAAGCTTCGGCGATCTCCGTCATCACACTAGCGTCTCCGGAATTTAGTCGAAGCTGTGCATGGAGGAGGTTGAGGCGTTGCTTGCCATCGCGGATCCTCTGCCAACGGTCCCGGGCGGCTTGACTCTCATCCTCGAGTCCGAGACGCAGGAGCGCCAGGCTCAAGTTGTACGCGGCGCCATGGTGAAGCGGATGCTTCGCCAAGATCTCCTCAAACTGTTGTCGAGCTTGGGCAGCCTCCCCGGCTTGCAGTTGGGCGATACCGACCTTGTAGCGAGCGCGGTAGTTGGCCGGGTCGAGTTTGAGGGCTCGCGCAAAGGCTCGCTCGGCCGCCGCATGATCTTCGCGCGCTTCGTTGAGATAACCCATTCCGAGTTCGCCCTTCGAGCGAAGGTAGGAGTCGTCGTCGTGAAGCATGGCCAGGAAGACCTCGGTGGCGCGATCAAACTGCTCGAGCTCGATATACGCGCGGCCAAGATTGAACGCGCGCTTCCGCTCCTCAGGCCTCTTCTCGAGACTGCGCTCAAAGAACTGTACGGCACTCTTTGGGTCGCCTTTCGCGTAGTGCGCTTCTGCGATCAATGCGAGCGTGGCGGGCTCTCCGGGTTGGGCGCGGTCGAGCGCCTCGAGCACCGGGAGCGCTTCGGCGGCTTGGTCGGCGGCAATCATCTCGGCCGCTTGTTTGCGAATCAGACCGCGGACTCGCGGCTGTTTGAGATCGGCCCTGGGGGCGGCGGGACGACTTTGGGTCGCGGGGCCGCTTTCGGGTGGCGCGGGCGCGGGTTGAGTTTGAGGCCGACTCGCGGGCGCGCTCGTCTGACCGAACAGACTCGCACCGGCTAGTAGAAACAGCCCGAGCAGTGTCAACGTGGTGGGGGAAGTCTTCGAGGTGAGCAAAGCTGACTCTCCGAGGTGCAAAGGGTCGATAGGTCGTTGGTTGGGTCGCGAACTCGCCTAGTGTCCTGTTCGGAAAGTTCGAGTGAGAACTCGGCGAGCCATTCGGCCTT
>CAYZYD010000210.1:0-5862 GCA_964482505.1 uncultured Planctomycetia bacterium
GAGAATACCGATGTCATGCATCAATCCCGCCGTGAAGGCGTCGGCTTTGAGCGGGAAGCGATCGTACTGAGCAAACATGCGACTACCGACTCCAACCGCGAGCGAGTGCTCCCAAAACTTTGAGGAGTCAAATCCCTTGGTATCGCCCTTGAGCAATCCCTTCACCGAGACCGACATCGCGAGGCTACGAATCGAGTTGTACCCGAGAAGCGTGATGGCGTGCTGGAGTGAAGAGACTGGTTTTGAGAAGGAGTAGAAGGCCGAGTTGACGAGCTTGAGCACCTTGGCCGAGAGGCCTTGGTCCTTTTCCATGATTGCGGCCAGAGTCTTACTCGTCGACTTTGGATCCTCGGCCGCCTCTTGGAGCTTTTGTATGACATCGGGAAAGCTCGGTAGATCGAAGATACGTTTCACGACCTTTTTGAGCCGCATCTCGGCTTCGGGGTCGCGAGCCAAAGTCGTCGTTGAGGTACCCATGAAGCTCCCCTTATCCCTCATCTTTGGAATTGAGATTCGGATCGCGGTCCAGACCCCCCGATAACTCGAGCGGGCGGCTATCGTTCCATTCCGACTTATCGGGTTTCTGAGTCGCTCGACTTTGAACCGATCGAGATTTCTGCGAGTCTCTCTCCGACGCCGATCGCAAGCGCGAACTCTCGCGCTCCGAAACCTCCCGCGACCCAGCCCGGGGCGTCGTCTTCACCTAGGGGTCGATAAACCGGCGCGTGGGGAGGGCGTTGGTAGAGTCGATGGGCCTGTGCCCTACGAACCGCCGCTCGATCGAGCTCCGGGATGTGCTCGATCAAAATGGAACGTAGCTCGCGCCAGAGAGCCCAATCCACCTCGACCTCCTCGTCGTTCAGACGAGCCTCGCTGATGAATCGCATCGTGGCTCGCCCATTCCCCGACTCATACCAGCTGTGGGTTTGAGCTCGGTGCGTTCCGACGCCGTCGTCATCGACCAGGAGCGAGTCGACCGGAGCCTCGTCAGGGCCTTTGAGCCTCAATAGCCGGGCGGGGCGCGAACAATCCACGTCGAGCTCGACCTCATTGCTTCCGAGTGAGCGCCAACCGAGACCGATCTCAAGAGTTCGGGCGAGCCTCGGCGTATCCCTACCGCCAGCGAGATAGAGCCGGCGAGCCCGCCCCGATCGTTGTGGCAACTGAAAGTGCCAGACCCCTTCTCGGACTTCGAGCCGGTTTACTTCGCTCTCGAGAGCGATCCGAGCCCCCCGCTTGCGAATCTGCCCGTTGAGGGTGGAGACGAGTTGAGTGCGATTGAGAACTCCGTCCCCGGGAAAGGTCGTCGGGCTGTCAGGGTCGGGACCGATCCAGCGGCTTCCGAGCCGTTCGAAGCCGGGATCTGAATCCCAATGCTCTCCCCAGTTCTCAAGCATCGCAGCTCCGCGTGCTTCGATCTCTTCGGCATCCCCGCCCCCTCGGATAATCCAGCCCGTCTCGGAACCTCGTAGCGCCGCGAGTCGAGGCTCAGAATCTACTAGCATCAATCGTCGGGCCCCTCGCTTGAGAAGTTGGTCAGCTAGGGTCATACCGACCAGAGTGGTGCCGATAATGAGATGATCAAGATCGAGAGCTTGCAAGCGGATCCAATGACGCGGAGTGGCGATGAGAAGAGCGCAGGAATGAGACGGACTGAGATGGACCTGATCGGCGCTGGGACTGATTGGCGACGGGACGGATTGGCGATGAGACGGATTGGCGATGGGACGGATTGGCCTCGAATCTGCTTCTTAAGCATATCCGTGTCATACCTGTGGCATACCTGTAGCATACCTGCGACATAAGGGTAGCGGTCAGTGTTCAAACCTCAAACACGGAGTGATATTGAATGAAAGAATCTTCGAACTGGGCGGGATGCGGTCTGCGCGGGCTCGCGAGTGCGCTCGTACTGAGTCTCTGCGGCGGCTGTTTCCTCTTTCGAAGCGACCCGGATATCCCCGACGATCTGACCTCGGATAGCGAGATCTCGTTCTCGCAAGCCGCTCGCTCGGTCGCATTCTCGGGCAATCACAAGGCGATCCCCGCCCTTCTGAGTCGAATGGACGACCCCAATATCGTGATCCGACAGACCGCCTGGGAGAACTTGCTCCGATTGATCCCGGTCTTCGACGAGCGGATGAATCTCGACGAGTTGAACCCTGGGCTTCGGCGGCTGTTCGGCTACGCCTGGGCGGACGAGAGCGAAGAGGGGGCGCGAAGTCGCCATAGCGCGGTCAAACGGTGGCAAGCTTGGTGGAAACGAGATGGTGAAGAGTGGTGGAACTCCCATGGCCGTAAGCTGTTTGAGCTCCGCAAGCAAGAGGCGCGCGCCGCGCGCGAGAACGCTCAATCGAGGAGACGCGAAGCAAACCGATCTCCTGAGAGCACCCGACCCGATCCTCCTGAGTCAGCCCCTCCCCAAAACTGAGGGCGCGAGTCACTATTCGACGTTCCATTCGCAGTCGAGCGCAACGATCTAAAGCGCCTCGATCGTCGGATCTCTCGATATATCTGAGGACACTTATCGATTTCCGCAGCCGAGCCTCCGCGACCGCGTCGCGATCAGTGCTGCGTTAAGCCCTGTCGCCGTCTCAATCGATGGGACCCCCTGCTCTCCCACCGCCCGGAAATCTCATTCCGCGCGAGAGGCCGAGCTTCCTTCGCCCAGCTCCCCGGCGAAACCTCGAAGTATGACCTACTCGATAGCGCGGCCACCAGGGGACTCAAGTTCAACCCGACTCCGGTCCGAAACTGACTGCATCAGGAGATAAGTCATTGATCGGATCCATCAAGCGCTCTCTGACGCTTGTCGGTGAGTACGGGATATTTATCGGCCAGACCCTTTACTGGTTGATTCCCAATCGACTCCGCAAGCGTCAAGGGGGGCTCCCTAAGCCGCAGACCTTTATCCAGCTCGATCGACTCGCGTTCGGGGCGGTGCCCCTCGTGATGATCGTGCTCTTCTTTGTAGGGATGATTCTCGCCCTGCAACTCGCGGGAATTCTGATCCTGCTCGGAGTGGTCGAATACGTTCCCGATATCGTCGCCGTCTCGATGGTCCGGGAGATGGCCCCGCTCTTGACTGGCGTCGTCCTCTCGGGTTACGCGGGGGCCTCGATGGCGGCCGAACTCGGTAGCATGAAAGTCTCCGAGGAGCTCGAAGCGATGCGCTCTCTGATGCTTCCCCCGCCGCGCTTTCTCTTCGCTCCCCGCTTTATCGCCGCGGGCATCGCAAGCCCCCTCTTGACGATCTTCGGCTCCTACGTCGGTATCCTCGGCGGATTGACGATCTCCCAAATACTGCTCGGGATCGGGCCCTATCGCTACGTGCAACGTTCGCTCGATGCCCTCGATCTCGAATCGGTCCTCCTCGGCCTTTCCAAAGGACTGGCGTTCGGGCTCATCGTCACTTCGATCGCGTGTTATCAGGGAGCCCGGGTCTCAGGAGGAGCGGTTGGCGTGGGACGAGCGACGACGCGGGCGGTCGTGCAATCGGTGGTGGCGATTATCGCGGCAGACCTCTTTCTCACGGTCCTCTTCTTTCAGATTGCGTCGTGAGATGAAACCTGGCCGTCGCGAACAAACACCCCAAGCCCTCCTCGAGGTCGAAGATCTCCAGGTAACCTTCGGTGATCGTCCCATTCTTCGCGGCGTGACTTTTGAGCTCTTCCCCGGGGAAACACTGATTATCTTCGGAGGCTCGGGGTGCGGCAAGTCGACGCTGCTCCGCAGTATTGCGGGCGCAGTTGAACCGGTTGCGGGTTCGATTCGACTCTTTGGCCACTCACTCCTCGACGACAATGAGTACGAGCGCGATCAATACCGGCGCCGCATCGGGATTCTCTTCCAGAGCGGAGCCCTCTTCAACTCGATGAGTGTCGCCGAAAACCTTGCCCTGATCCTCCGCGAGCACACCACACTCACCGAAGAGGAGATCGAGATTCTGGTCCGGATGAAGCTCGAGATGGTGGGCCTACGGCACGCTGAAGAGCTGATGCCGTCCGAGATTTCGGGAGGGATGAAAAAGCGCGCCGCCCTCGCGCGCGCGCTCTGCCTCGATCCCGAGATCATGCTTTACGACGAACCCGGCGCCGGTCTCGATCCGGTCACATTGGCTGGTGTCGATCGATTGATCAAAACTCTGAGTCGCGCCTTCAACATGGCGAACATCATCGTCACGCACGAAATCGAAAGCGCCCTCCGCCTCGCCGACCGAATTATCTTCCTCCATGAAGGCGTCGTCATCGCCGACGAGTCCCCGCTCAATCTCAAGATCAACTCAGACCCTCGAATCCAGCAGTTCCTCCTAGGAAAAGCGGATGGCCCGCTCACCGAAAAGGGCGTCGAAGACGACTACGCGCAGGCACTCTTAGGACACAAGGTAAAGCAATGAAACCGAAGGATCACCGTCTCCGCGTGGGGCTCACCCTGACGATCTTCGCAACGCTTCTCTTCGTGCTCGTCTTCTCTCTCGACAGCGCCCGCGCGGTCTGGAAAGAGACGCGCCGAATCGAAGTTGAGTTCGAACAGGTGTACGGGCTTCGACCGAACGACCCGGTCCACTTTCACGGTATCCCGTGCGGCCGAGTCGTCGAGCTCGCGGTGACGTCCGGCGCCGGCCGCGATCAGACCGCGTTCGCCGCGGGTCCCGAGGATCAACCCATTCGAGTACTGGTGTCGCTCGAAGTTCCGGGCGAGTACTACGACCTACTCCTGAGTGGTAGCTTGGCCCGAATCGAAAAGACTCTGACCGGGGTGACGGTAGTCAATCTCGCCCGAGGGTCCGGAACTCAGCTCGAGTCCGGGCAGCAACTCGTCGGCGTGGAGACTACCACCTTTGCGGCGGTCGCGACCGAACTCAAGTCGGCGACGAGCCGTCTCAAGACCATCCTTTCAGAAGTTGAGCCGCTCGTTCGCGAGATTCGAGAAGAGGATCTGATCACCGGGGCCATCGCCGAGCTTCGCGGCACGAGTCAGAAGGCGAGCGAGCTCGTCGAACAGGTCACGGAGATCACGCGAGAGAACCGCGAGGGCATCCACGAGCTAATCGCGAGCGCCAAGATCACCCTCAAGTCGCTCGACGGCATCCTCCCCGATGTCGCCGCCACTGCCGCCTCGGCGGCCGAGGTTGTGGACAAAGGCTCGACCATGGTCGATTCAGCTCGAGCCTGGCTCGCGGATACACGCTTTAAATTGACTAAGACGATCGATGACTTGACCACCACGGCGCGCAGCGTGAAGACCCTGACCTCGGACGTCAAACGGCGACCTTGGCGTCTCCTCTATCGCCCCCGCACCCGCGAACTCGAAGAGATCGACGGATTCGAAAACCGAAGCGCCTACGTCGAGGCTTCCGCACAAATCTATCAGTCGATCCAGGAGCTCAAGTATTTACTCGAAACTGACATCGATGAGGTGACACGAGAACGCTTTACCCAGTTGCTCGGATCACTCGAAGACTCGTGGAAGCGCTTTCAAGACTACGAGTTGGATCAAATCCGAAAGCTCTCGGAGTAAAGAAGCTTTCCCTATTGTTTCGGCCGACTCTTGGGTTGGCTCTTTGGTCGAGGTGTCTTCGGGGGTGAGTTGGGACTCTCGGGTTGAACCCCTCGGGGATGCTTGCGCGCACTCTTGACCATGAGACGAACGGTATCTCCATAGCCCACGGGAAATCCCTCGACGATGTGCACCGGGATCCCCTGGGGGCTGACGACAACTAAAGTCGGATATCTCCGAAACGGTTGGATACAGCGTTTATTCTCTTCGACCGAGACGTAACCCGAAATCGTCAGGTCGTTCTCTTCGAGGAAGCGCTTGAGCCGTGACTCTGGCTTTCCCCCTTGCTTGGGCGGCATGTCATAA
>CAYZYD010000210.1:5872-7002 GCA_964482505.1 uncultured Planctomycetia bacterium
ATGGTCGCCACCGAAGAATCCTCATTCTGAATCTCCTGGAGCCGGTGAGCCGCGACAAAGCTGTCTCCGAAATTGGGCTCCGCGAAGAGAACCAGAGTCACTTTTCCCTCGACGGGCTCGAGGAGACTAAGCTTGCCATCCTCAACTGCGTGCAGCAACAGCGGACTACCGTTGTACACTCCCTTGGTTCGCGCCGATTCGTGCTCGCGAATGCGCTGGAAGGCGGGATCGAGGCGACCCTCAGTATTGAGCCTGGCCAACTCTTTGTCACTCAGGAGGGCATCGACTTCGAAACCGTGGCGCACGGCGCGAAAGAGATTCTCGCCCGCTTGATCGACGTCGCCGAGGCGAACTTGGCAGAGCGCAAGATAATAGTACGACGTCTTTTGGTACTCGTAGTAATCGAGCTTGATGAGCTCACGAAAGGTGTCGGCAGCCCCTCGGTAATCCGACTTGCGGTACTTCTGAATTCCCTGGGAGAGTAGGAAGACTGGACTCTTGGGTTGCGCGAGGAGAGGCGGGGCGCCTGCGAAGAGAATCGAGACAATCAATACAAAACGAAGCACAGTGAGCTCCTAAACGACCTGACGTTTCTGTCCGCTTCGGGTCTTCTGACGACGGGGAGCGGGTCCTAAAAGTCCAGCCAACACCTGGCCGGTGTAGCTCTCGGGGCAGCGAGCGACCACTTCCGGGGTTCCGGCCACGACGATCTCGCCGCCCCGGTCCCCTCCTTCGGGTCCCATGTCGACCACGTAATCCGCGACCTTGACGATGTCGAGATTGTGCTCGATCACCACGACACTATCACCGCGATCCACGAGCCGGCTCAAGACGTGCGCGAGCTTCTCGACGTCGGCGAAGTGGAGCCCTGTGGTCGGCTCGTCGAGAATGTAGAGACCGAGGCCACGACGCGCTCGTCCGAGTTCCGCGGCGAGTTTGATGCGCTGCGCCTCTCCTCCCGACAGCGTCGTCGCCGATTGACCGAGCGAAAGATACCCGAGACCGACCTCGAGGAGTGTATCGAGCATGGTCTTGATTCGCGGAATACTTGCGAAGATCTCGGCCGCCTCGGCGATCTCGAGCTCGAGGACGTCGGCCAGCTTGAGCCCCTTAAAACGGATGTTCAAAGT
>CAYZYD010000211.1:0-7001 GCA_964482505.1 uncultured Planctomycetia bacterium
ACCCCAGAGGCCAAAATAGGAGAAGCAGGCGGACGCCAGGACTTCGCCCACCCAACCGCAGGCGTTTGACAGCTGGGCCGCAGAACGGGTGGCCACGGAGTGTTCTGAATAGAGGCTAATAAAGAGAAAGGCCGTGATCGCGAGACTGCCAAACGCAAAGAGCTCTTGGGTCAGAGTCTCTCGCGTCTTCGACGAATCGCTCAGGGTGCGTGCCATCGCCCACGTTTCCAAAAAGAGCGGCTGTGAAACGGAGGGCCAGTGCCCTCGCAAGATAGGCCTCGCAAGAGATCGCGACTTCTTATCCCGGGACATCTTCAGTCGAGATCTGGTCCCGCACACTCCTCGTGAGGTGGAGACGTCAGCTCAAAGATTTAAGCGGGATTCGAGGAAGGTAACGATCTCTCGGGCGAGCTCTGGCTTGGTCGCAGATTCGAACCGGCGCTGCGGTCCGGAGGCTTCGATCCAGAGGAACTCACCGAGTTCACTGCCGAGATTGGCGGGCCCGTTCAAAATAATCAGGTCGAGTCGCTTTGCCAAAAGTTTCCGCTCGGCTTCCGCGATATTTTGATCCGATTCGAGCGCGAATCCGACCAGAACGCGGTCGCCCTTATCGCGGGAGCGGTTCCACAAGACATCGGGAGTGCGGACGAGTTCGAGCGTCCAGACGTCGCCCGACTTCTTGCGTTTACCGGCGAGGCGAGATTCAGGTCGATAGTCGGCTACGGCTGCCGTGGCGACGAAGGCGTCGACCTCGGGCCACAAGCCCGCGGTGATTTCGTCGAGCTCGATCGCCGAGGTAAAGCGGTGTAATTGCACTTTGGAAGGGGCGGCGAGATGCGTGGGGCCGAGGGCGAGATCGACCGAGTGGTGGCGCGCCGCCGCCGCGCGCGCGAGCTCGATCCCGAGTCTTCCCGACGACGCGTTTGAGAGATACCGGACGTCGTCCAGATACTCGCGACTCGGACCCGCAGTGATCAGGAGTCGCATCAGGAAGTCCGAAGGGACGCTTCGACCGCCGCGTCGATCTCGGCAAGCTCCGCGAGTCGGCCCGGCCCGTAGGATCCGCAGGCGAGATGGCCCGAGCCCGGCTCAACCAATGTCACGCCGCGCTCCCTGAGCACTCGGCAGTTGGCTTGGACAGCGGGATGCGCCCACATGCGATCGTTCATCGCCGGAGCCAAGACAACGGCCCCCGCGTAGGCGAGGAGTGTCACCGTCACTATGTTATCGCCGAATCCGTGCGCGGCCTTGGCGAGGAAGTCCGCGGTGGCCGGGGCGACCACGAAGCAATCGGCAGCGTCGGTCACGTCGATATGTTCGGGGCGGTGGGCGGATTCTTCTTCGGCCCGCCAGATATCGGTTGCGACGGGTTGCCGAGTTACCGACTGAAAGGTGAGCGGGGTGACAAAGCGAGTGGCGGCCGGGGTCATCAAGACCCGGACTCGCGCGCCGCGCTGCGTCCAAGCCGAGGCGAGAGCGACCGACTTAAAGGCGGCGATCCCACCCGTCACTCCGAGGATGATGGTCTTCTCCTCAAAGAGTGGATTCGATCGGGGGAGATCGCCGTCCATGCGAAAGAGCGCTTACTTCTTGGTCGGATTGAGAAGCGCAGAGAGCTCTTTGATACGCTGCTCTTTGATGCGCTTGAGGTCGGATCCGTAGATTTGACGATCACCTTCGTCGTCGGTAGATCGCGAACGACGGCCGCCGTCGAGGAAGGTGGTGTCGACCTCGGAACGAGGTGAGAGATCGATACGATCTTCGAGGATCTCTTTGACGATCACCTGCATGAGCGTCATGCCTTTGTCGCGAGGCACGAGAGCGCGGGCACCCCGCTTGAGTTCGATCATGCGCTTCTGCATGAGAGCCGTCAGGCGGATCTTGCCACCAACTTTACTGACGAGTTGGTCTTCGGTTTCGATGTCGAGCACTCAGTCCCGCTCCTCTCTGTCGAGCTCGCGCCCACCAATGCACTCGAGTTACCGGTAGCTAAGATTTGGTTCGAGCGCCTCGGGCACAACCCGCTGACAAAAAAACTGCGGGCTGCTAAGGCTCATTCGGTTAACGATTCAGATCCAACGGTCGAGGGTCTTATCGCCTGAGACAAAACGACTGGCGTGATTCTCGTGTCTCACAGGACGATCTCGCGGGCAGCTCCGCTTCGGGATTCTGCCCCTCCTTAACGGTCGTAAACCCTCGTTTTGAGTTCGGTCTCCCCGGGCTGGAACGAATCAAACGCCTCGTTATAGGGCCCCGGGGGTCTCTCCGCAATGTTATTCTGACCCGGTCGATCTCCTTCTCGGGTTCACGACGCTCGAGGATCGAGTCCGATCCGGTCCGCGAGTTCGCGGACCGTCTCCTCGAGATTCTCATTGACGATTCGGACGCCGTAGCGCGTCCGGCAGGCGAGCTCGCGATCACAAGCCTCGAGTCGGCGCCTCAGCATATCGGGGTCCTCGGTTCCGCGCCGCATGAGGCGCTCCTTGAGAATCTCGAGCGACGGCGGTTCGAGAAAGCAGTAGAGCCCTCGAGTCTCGCGATCCATGAGCTCAGTGGCCCCTTGGACGTCGATGTTGAGAACACAGATGGCGTCGCGGTCGAGGATCTCCGCCACTGAGCGAACCGGGGTGCCGTAAAGGTTTCCGTAGACTTCGGCGTGTTCGAGGAAGAGGCCACGCTCGAGGTCGGCCCGAAACGCGTCTCCTGAGTAGAAGTAGTAATCGACCCCGTCGACCTCACCCGGACGCGGATCTCGAGTGGTCGCGGTGACTGCGCGCTCGCACTGGTATTGCTCGAGCAAGCGCTGGGTGACGACCGTCTTGCCCACGCCCGACGGACCCGAGATCACAACGAGGAGACCGGTCTCGGGGAGCGTGGCGGTTGACACGTCGATTTAGCTTCCGTTCACATGGCGCGCTCAAACTCGGGAAAGAGCTCGAGTCACCAAGATTCTGCTCACTCGATATTCTGCGTCTGTTCGCGGAGTCGGTCGACGTCCGCTTTGATATCGACAATCTCCCGCGCGGACTCAAAGCGATTGACCTTCGCCGACATAGTATTGGTTTCTCGGAACATCTCCTGGGTGAGGAAGTCGAGCTTCCGCCCCACCCGCCCGCCGAGATCGAGGTTCTCGCGGTACTGCTTGAGATGGCTGCGGAGCCGGCCGAACTCTTCTGAGATATCCGCTTTTTCGGCGAGCACCGCGACTTCTCGGAGCACCACCGCGTCGTCGAGATCCACTCCACTGCCGGCGAGGAATTCTTGGAGTTTGTTGCGGTAGCGCTCTAGGTTGAGCCGGGAGAGCTCGGGCATCTTGAGTTCGAGCGCGTCGAGGCGCTCGCCGACCCCGTCGAGCAAAGTACGCAGTTCACCTCGCAGATTCTCCCCCTCAACCGTCTGCATCGCGCGCAGGTTCTCAAGCGCCTCCTCGACGCACTGCTCGAGCTTCTTCTCGATGACTTCGAGCGATCCGGGTTGAGCCGAGGCTGAGTCCGAGAGCTCGCCGCGGAGTCGAGCCACATCGCTCAGGGCGAGCGTCGGGACTTCGTACCCTTCCTCGATCAAATCTTCGCGGACGGCCGCGAGTTCGCGGTAATCGGTGAGCAATCGATTGTGGTCGAGAGCCGCGTTACTGGTATGACGCCGCAGACTGACCGAGAGATTGACCGAGCCGCGGTCGGTTCGCCCCTTGACGAACTCCTCGATCCGGTGGCTCAGGTATCCGAGCGACGGACCAAACTCGGGGCCGTTGATCGTCGAGGAGATCTTCTGGTAACGGTGGTTGACGCTGCGCACTTCGACCTGGATCTGAAGCGAGTCGGATTCTAAGACCGCAGCCCCGAATCCGGTCATACTGCGAATGGGACCGGCGTTCGTTATCAGGTTACTACTTTCTCAGCTTTGGCCGTGGCGCGGAGGCCTCAGCGCCCCGATCCATCGCGAATAAACTCGAACCGACGCGAAGGGTCAATTGCCAGAGGGTTGCGTTGTGGCGTTCTCGGGATCACTCTCACCCTCGGGATCCTGAGAAGGTTCGCTACCAGCGGGCTGGGTCGTCACCTTGATGTCGATGGGCCCATCGCCGGCCGGGGTCAACCCCGTGGCTCCGCCACCGTCGCCATCCCCGAGGGGGGTGCCGGTGCCGAGCGGGTTGGCGTCACCCGTGGCGTCATCACCCGTGGCGTCATCACCCGTCGCATCATCACCCGTGGCGTCAGCGTCAGCCGCGTCGGGATCGCTGACAGTGCTCTCTTCGCCCCCTTTGAGGAAACTCGTCGACGATTTCTGCGACTTTTCGGCCACGCCGACTCCGAGGCAAAGCAGAAGAAAAGCTCCCGACAATACCGCGGTCATGCGATTGACTTCACGATTGCTACTCTTGCCGCTGATACCACTATCGCTCCCCGAGATTGCGGCCGACAAGCCGCCCGTATTGGAGTCTTGGATCAAAATGATGCCGCAGAGGATCAGCGCGCAGACCAGAAGCAAAAAGGTGAGTAATCCGACGATCATAATGGCATTCCTTCGCTGCGTTCCTGCGCCCCGCCCGACGATTCGAACTCGCGCCTATCGTTTCTAAGCTCGTTGCGACGACGCACTCAGCCGGCGCGCCGTCTCGATGATTTCTAAGAAGGCTGCGGCGTCGAGACTCGCCCCACCGACGAGTACTCCGTCGATATCGGCTTGCTCGAGGATCGCCTCAGCATTGTTCGGTTTTACGCTGCCGCCGTACAGGATGAGCGACTGACTCGCTCGCTCCGCTCCGTACCGCTCGGACAGGGTCCCACGCACAAACCGGTGCGCCGCTTGAGCGACTTCGGGAGTGGCCGTAAGCCCAGTTCCGATAGCCCAGACGGGCTCGTAGGCGATGTGAATGACCTGTCCCGGAGCGAGGCTCTCGGGAAGTCCGCCGTCGAGCTGACGTTTGAGAACCGCCTCGGTCTCATCCGATTCGCGCTCCGCTTGGGTCTCGCCGACACAGAGCATCGGTTCGAGGCTCGATTCGAGCGCGTGCTCGAGCTTGCTCCGGCAATCCCGGTCCGTCTCGCCGAAGACGTGCCGGCGTTCTGAGTGGCCGACGAGCGCGAGCTCGGCCCCGAACTCGCGCAAGAGCGGTGCATTGAGCGCGCCCGTGAAGGCGCCCCAAGTGACCGCGGTTAAGTCTTGTGCGCCCCAGCGCCAGCGCCAGTCGGGTTCACTCCCCCGGATCGCCGCGAAGCGGCCGAGATAGACGGCGGGAGGAAACAGAGCGACCTCGACGCGACCCTCGGGAAGACCGTCGTCACTGAAGGCGTCGATCCCGACTTCAAGCGCCGAGACCAACTCGCGCGCCTCGGCTTGCGCGGGGTTGAGCTTCCAATTTCCTGCGACGAGAGTCGGTCTCACGGGCCCCTCGATCCGTCCGGTATGGATCGCAGCTCGACAGACGAGTCGGTTTGCGAAAGACCGCGCATTGTCTCGCAGACGGGCAAGTATGTCCAGAGGCTTCAGATAGTGATGAGGGCCAGACGTCAGGCGGGCCGTAAGTCGAGCTGGCTCGCGAGGTCTGAGAGCTGCTGAATTCGAATCGCCTCCCAGTGGGCGGGAAGAGCGTCTGAGCTCGGATCGATCAGGACTCCGCGGAGGTTAGCGCGGCGAGCCCCGAGAATGTCGACCGAGTAGATATCGCCGACGTGAACCGTCGCTTCGCGGTCGGATCCGGAAGCGGCGAGCGCGGCCTCGAAGATACCCGGGTGAGGCTTCTCAAACCCGACCTTGCCCGAATCGGTGACCCCGTCGAGCAGCTCGAGCAGCCCTGCACCCTCGAGCCGTTCCTCGACCTGGCCGTCTGAATTGCTGACGACCCAGAGTTTGATACCTCGCTCTTTGAGTTCCACAAGGGTCGTGCGGGTGCTGGTCTCGACGCGACTAAAGAGGGCGTCTGCGGCCTCGGGCGTGCTGAGCCACTCCGCGAGCGCTTCCGCGACCATCGGATAGTCACTCCCCGTCGCGATCTTGAGGACCGCGCCGATATAGGCGCGTCGCGTCTCTCCCCCTTCAGTCGAAAACGCCCGCGCTTCGAGCCAGTCGGAGAGCACTCGCCGGGCCCTGACTTCCGCTCGACCAATCGCCTGAGCGTCGAGCTCGAGACCCGCGTCCGCGAGCTGACTCGCAAGGAGGGCGTAGTCCATTTCGAGCAGCGTGTTGCCCGCGTCGAGGAAGAGCGTCGAGACGCACTCAGTCGGCTGAGTCATGCCCACCCTTTCGGTCCCCGCGGTTTGAATTGCGTTTGAGCTTTTTCGAGAGTGGTCGAATCTCGAGAGCCGAGATCAGATTCTGGGCTCCGGTTTCGAGAACTTGCGCGACCGCGAGGCCCACTTCGGCCGGTGTCACCTTCCAGCTGTCGTCGGCGGAAGGGCGCGATTCGGTGCGAACGGAGCCCGGGAAGATCGTGGTGACCTTGATCGCGAGATCGCGCAGCTCAAGGAAGAGTGATTCTGACAGCCCCGTCACCGCGTATTTGGTTGCGGCGTAAGCGCTTCCGCCCTCGAGCGGCAACCGACCCGAAATCGAAGAGAAGTTGACGATATGGCCACCACCCGTTTCGACCAGGAGTGGCACCGCGGCTCGGAGCACGTAATACATCGAGTGGACATTGGTCGCAAAGAGCGACTCCCACGCCTCGGGAGTGAGCTCAAAGAAAGGCTGACGACTGACGCGCCCCGCATTGTTGACAACCGCGTCGAGCCCGCCGATATGATCGGCGAGACTGTCGACCGCTTGGGCGGCGCGATCCGGCTCCGTGAGGTCGGCGGCGAAACAGCAGGCGAGCCCCCCGAACTCGGCGATCTCGGCGCAGACCTCTTGCAACTGGTCCTCGCTGCGCGCGACCATTCCGACCAGGTGTCCGCGCCGCGCGAGTTCGGTTGCGATGCCACGACCGATTCCGCGGCTGGCGCCGGTGACGATAATGCGCTGACGTCCTAGGGGATGGGGCACGGGGTTACCTCAAGAGGTGGGGC
>CAYZYD010000212.1:0-6997 GCA_964482505.1 uncultured Planctomycetia bacterium
GGCTACCACGTAAGAAGCCATCGGCGGGTAGCCAACGTTTGCCCGCGCGGTGAAGTTGGGTCAAGATAATCGCTTCGGTGCCCGCAGAACCACAAGCGACATCGATGCCCACCGGGGTCAACTCGCGCACAGTGCCGGGCGCGAGGGCGCGAGCTCCGGTCCCGATTCGACAGGCGTCGATAAAGAGCCGTGCGGGCTCCTTCACCTCGGGAATCGTCCATTCGCTAAAGGTACGAGGCCAAGGCTTGAGGGCGCGGACCTGACGGTGAATTGCCTCGGCCGGAGCTGACCACTCTATCCAACCTTCAGCTTTTGTCAGCTTGGGGGCGAAGGTGGCGGCAGAGTGATCTTGCTCTGTGAGTTCGACGTCACCGTGCTTGAGTGAGTCAAAGTTCTCCGCGAGCAGGTCGGCTGCGAGATTTGCAAGCGCCGTCTCGACTTCCGGTCCTTCGAAATCTTCCGAAGTCGGAGCATACCGTTTGACCGCAACCATCGGCCCGGCGTCGAGCTCTTTTACCATGCGGTAGAGAGTGACACCAAACTCGCGGTCCCCGGCCAGTATTGCACGCGAGATCGGAGCCGCTCCGCGCCAACGCGGGAGAATCGAGCCGTGCAAGTAGTAGCAGTGCCGCACCGTGGCGTCGAGGAAACTGCGGGTCAGCATCAATCGGAAGTCGACGACGATCACGAGCTCAGCCTGGGTCTCCTCGAGGAGCTGAACGCCCGCCGGCTTGCGAAGAGTTGGCATCTCTCGGACGTCGAGGCCGAGTTCGAGCGCCCGCGCCTTGATCGGCGTCGGCGTGAGCTTCCCCTTCCGACCCCGGGGGGCGTCGGGGACCGTCCCGACTCGCAGCGAAGGCTCGATTTGAGTGAGCCGCTCGAGGGTCGGCAGTCCGAATGGACCCGAACCCAAAAAGAGCACGCTCAAGCTAATAAGTCCCTCGCGCAGAGGTAAATGCGATCGAACGGGCTCGCCTGCTCAATCGACAACCGACCCCGTTTGGCGAGCTCCAAAATCGCGAGAAAGGTCGAGATCACGATCTTACGGCCGCGCTGAATATCGAATGCTTCTTCAAACGCAATTCGACCTCGCCCCTGGACCAGCGCCTCCTCGACTCGCTCCATCGAAACTTCGATCGGTTCGTCTTCGACCTCGATCACGGCGACGTGCTCGCGCTCGGAAGCGAGTTCGAGGACCCGCATCAGCGCGGTGCCGAGATCCCATGCACTGACTTTGGAAAGGTCGAGGAGGGGCTCTTCTTCGTCGACAGGGTCGACGAGCGCTCGCTCGTAGCGCTGAGATCTCTGTTCGTAGCTTTGCTCGAGACCGACGGCGCGATCCTTGAGATCCTGGTACTCGAGCAGCTGCTCGACGAGCGACTCTCTCGGATCGACGAGTTCGACTTCGAGCGCTTCGTCTTCGGATTCGTCCGCGACCACGGGAAGCAGCAGCCTCGACTTAATCTCCATCAGTCGGGCTGACATCACCATAAACTCCCCCGCCTCTTGCAGCTTGAGATCACCCCGCCGACGCAGCTCGTCGAGATGGGCGAGGTACTGCTCGAGAATCAGGCTGATCGGGATGTCGAAGATATCGACTTCGTTCTTGTGGATCAGATAGAGAAGCAAATCGAGGGGGCCACGGAAACTCGGTAGATCGGGGCGGAATGCCTCCGCCTCGGCTCGACTGGCTGAGTCGGACGCCGCTGGTGGATCGCTCGGAGCCTCGACTTCTGCGGAGGAAGAGGCTTGAGATGCTGATAGTTTTCGGATCAAGCTATTCAGACCTTTCGCTGGCTCGTACCCGGGACATTATGCCAAGCGTCAGTATCTAAGCTATGCCGCATCCTTAAATTGGGTAAGATACCGAAGTAGATTCAGCTCTGACTTAGGCTATGGCATGATAACTGCTCCGCCGGAGAGTTTCCGTACAGGGCCTGCCTTCCGAACGAAAGAGCGCTGTAGGCGCCTTAGGATCTCAGTAGACAATGCGTCTCTCGGCGCAGGCTTCCACCTCGGCATAAATGACACCTGGGCATTGATGGAAGACACTCGCCTTCAGCTTCTCGGGACCCTTGTAAAAGTATCGACGACGATTTGGATTACGCTGTTTGGCGCTCCCGATGGTCACGCCCCCCGATATCGCCGGACCGGAATGTCTTTTGGTGAGAGCAAGTAGACGCTGAAATTCCCAAGCCCTAACGAGGAAGGTATTCGGGATTGAACGCAACCCCCCTGCCAACGCTCGACACGCCACCGCGACTCCTGGCGCTCGACGTCGACGGTGTACTGACAAACAACCTCGTCTTCCTCGATGGGTCTGAACTCGAACTCAAAGCGTTCCACATTCCCGATGGCACCGCGCTCAAATGGGTTCTCGACGCGGGGCTCGAGGTCGCGCTGATCTCGGGGCGTCGATCGTCAGTCGTCGATCGCCGAGCTCGAGAGATTGGGATCGGCCACGCCTTCTCGGGGGTGCACGACAAACTCGCCTGCTTGCAGAGTCTCGCTGCTGAGATCGACTGTTCTCTTGCCGAGGTCGTCTACGCCGGCGATGACTTTATCGATCTCCCCGTCTTCCACGAAGTCGGATACGCGATCGCGGTTGCGAACGCCCAGCCCGTCGTCAAGGCGGCCGCCCATGGGATCACCTCGAACTCCGGCGGTGAGGGGGCTGTGCGCGAGATTTGCGAGTGGATCTTACAAGGGATCGGTGCTTGGGAAGCGATTGTCGAAAGGTACACTCAGTCGTGATGCCGCGTCGTATCCGTTCGTTTGACACCGCAAATGGGCGGCGCTCGCTTCGCAGTAGCGAGCTTCGAATCATGCGGGCTACCCAACCTAACCGAAGAGCTCAACGGGAGCCGAAGGGAACCTAACTTTGCGAAGGTTTGGCCTCTTTATGGCTGTCTTCTCGATCGGCCTCGTGCTCTTTATGGCCCTTACGGGTCAATTGAAGCGCTTCTTCCTCGAAGACGATCCGTTCCCTCAGCAGGAAACCTCGCTTCCTGAGGGATCAAAGAACAAGTTTACCCTCAACTGGGATGACCCCAAGCACCAACGCTCCCGGCTCGGAGTGCGAGGGATTCTGAGCGACAACCAGTCACTCAAGATCGAAGATTCGATCAACCCCGTTCCGATCGAACTCAAAGACGCGGTCATCACCATTCCGCTTTACGACGACACGACCAGCAAGACGGCGACTCGACGCTTTGATATTCAGGCAAAGCGGATGCGCGGGGATCCTGAGACGAGCGAAATCAAGCTCTGGGACGGTATCGTTGCCACCGGAAGTGACCGCAGTCGGATCGAAACGGATTCGGTGACGATCAACTACCTCGAGGAAGACAACCTGGTGCGAGTCGTTTCAGAGAAACCGTTTCGAAGCTCGATCGCGGGATCGGCTGAGATGGTGGGCGAGTCGGGCTTTGAGGGTGAAATCGTCGACGATCAAGGTTTGAGAGTTCTGCGGCTCAAGCCACCCGTTGTCGTTGCCATCGACCGCGAACGTGGCCGCGAGTTTCTCGGTATGACGACCGACACAAGCGACGAAGTGACGGAGAGTGAGCGCATCATCCTGATTGGGACGGGCGATACTCAGCTCATAAGAGGCGTCCCTTCCGAATCGACGCAACTCGATGTCGTCAAGTTTACGGGGGGCGTCTCAGTCTTTGTCGCGCCAAGCTCGACCCCGATCCACCCGCGCCCCGATGTTCCGCCAGAACACTTCTGGTGTGAAGATCTCGATCTGGTTGTCGACGCCGCCTCCTACCAAGTCGAAGAGATGAAAGCGCGCGGGCCAAACAAACCGGTTCAATTTGCCTTCTTGGTCGAACCGCAAAAGACGGGAAGACCTCAGATTTTTCGCGCGGAAGGAAGCGAACTCTACTGGAACAAGAACAACGCACTCGCCCATTGGGGTTCGGGTGGCGCGGTGATATCGGGTCCGCCGTGCCGCATCAGGGCGAACGAGGCAGTCTTCAATACCGAAGACCGAGTCTGCGAATTTGGCGGCGGGATCACTGGCGTTATCGACTTGAGCAAGCTTGCGATAAAGACCCATGATGATCCCACCCTCTGGAAACGATCCCTATCAATCCAAGCCGATCGCGGAAGTCTAACTTTAGATCCCGCCGAAGATGATTCGTACTTGATACTCGAATCGGAGCCGGGGCAGAATCTCAGCATCTCAGATATCTCGGGAGCTGGAATAACCGTCGAAGGTCGAAGACTCGCGATGAGTCACGACCAAACGCGCTTGAGTCTCAGCGGCCAACCGGCTCAACTCTTTGATTCAAATAACCGTATCGAATCGAAGACAATCGACTATCTGACGCTCACCGGAGAGTTTCTCTTTGCCGGAGGCGTTAACGCGAATATTGCCGATTATTCGCCTTACGTTCGCAAGGATGGAAAAGACGAATCTAACGAGCCAGAGATTGCGCAGATCACTCTCAAGGCCGCTCAAGCGACACTTGAATGGAACTCAGAAGCTGAAGCGTTCGAGCGTGTTGAAGCGGACGGGCTGGGCAAGGTCCTCGACTTCAACTACGAACTTCCCAACCTTCAGGTCACGGGACGCGGTCACCACCTGACCTGGTTGCTGAGCGAAGAACGGTTGATCTTCCGGGGCCCCCATCTTCAAGAGGTCGTCGTAGCGGGTGATCAACCGACACCGCTCTCCTTCAGTGCGCATGAGATCGCGATGAATTTGGGGGAGTGGATCTCTGAGCTCTCGGGCTCAGCACGAATCCTCTTCAACGCCGATCTCAGTGGAGACGGCTTACTCGAGCCCTGCGAGTTCACCGCCGATGAGCTCCAAGCGAAATTCAGGCGGGTGCCAGAAGACCCAGACGACTCCCCAAAGAGTGGCCCCTCATCAGTCCGCAATACTCCCTTTGAGCTTGTACACGCGCATGCGAGCGCGAACGAGGTGAATCCGCTCAGATTTCGATCGACGACCTTCGAAGTCGGTGGAACCGATCTCGAGGTCAATCAAATCGATCGATCCCTTGTCCTCCAGGGCCAAGGACGCCAATGGCTCTACTACGAGTTGAGCGGCAATCAGTACCAAGCGACCGCGGAGCGGATTACGGTTCGAGGAGAACCCCCAAACTACACTGCCAAGCTCAGCGGGAATGCAGAAATTCTCCTAGAGATTTCTCGCGCGCCATCGAAACAGTCGATATCAGGGCCTTGGACCTTCAAAACCGACGAGGTCGTCGCGACTTTCTCTCAGAGCAGTTCGGGTGCGCTCTTGAAATCTGTTTCGATCGCTCGATCCTTTTCGGGAGAAAACCGCGATCAGACGGTCACTCTCGCTGGTCACGGGATGCGCTGGACCGCTGACCAAAGGCGCCTCGTGATGGGGGGCGGAGATCAACTCCAAACGTTGACCCGCATTCATCGCGAACGCCGGGATGAGATCGTCTGTCGAAGCATCGACCTCGTCGAAAGCCCCAACTTCGGCTTGGTCTCCTACTGCCGAGACGTTCTGAGGGCTACCTTTCACCATTTCGAAGAGGGGACGTCGAGTCGGTTTCGAGTTAGGTCCGACCATCTCCTGCTGACCGCCAAACGAGTTGAAGATCAATTTGACCTCAACGAAGTGTCATTCTGGGATCGTGTGTCATTTGACGGCGATGACCTTCAAGTACTCGCAGACCGAGCCCTTTATGAGCACCAGAAGAGTCAGATAACCTTCGCCGGTGATCCGCAAAATCCCCCCCAAATTTTGAAGGGCGCGGCTCCCGAGAAAGTCGGCAACCCGATTCGCATATTACGACGCGGAGGTCGATATGAAATCGAGCTCCCGAGAGGCTTCTACGGGATGGAGCGCGAGCGCCTCGAGTCTCTCCTCGAATTGTTCAAAGAGGATAGTCGTGGAAAAAAGTCTGACCGCTAGTCTCGAAAGAGTTGAGCAAAACCCAGACGACGAACAGCTGCGTAACTCAGTGATCGTCGAGCTGGTGCTCGCAGGGGAAGCCGAAGAGGCTTGTCGGGTTTATGAATCGTGTTCACCCTATAAACTCCGCGACTTGCGGAGTAATTACGGCTACGCCCTGAACCTCGTCGGTCGACTCACCGAAGCGACCAAGATATTTGAAGAGTTGACCCAAGGTGATCCCGAGGACGAAATCGCTCGAAACTTCTTCGGGATGATGCTGCTCAAGTCAGGACGACTCGAAGAGGCCGTCGATCAGTTTGTCCGGGTCGTGCGAGAGCGACCAAAAAGCGTTGAGGGGTGGAATAATCTCGGCTGCGCGCGGTATCGGCTCGGAGATCGACGCGATGCCATTCGATGTTTTGACAGAGCGATTGCAATCGACCCTTATAACCCCGATGGACATAACAATCGCGCCTGCGTGCTCGAGGATCTGGGCGAGGAGGCGATGGCGGAAGAAGAATTCCGTCTCGCCGAGGAACTCAGTCTCGAGTCGAAGTCGACTGACTTGCGCCAGGCCTCCACTCTTGAACCGAAGAGATTATCCTCGTGAACCTGCCTTCAAATCCCCTCGGGTTGCAAGCCCCCAGAATCGCGCTTGCACTCGTCAGCGCGATCTCCCTCTTGGCCACTGGGTGCGGGCTCGTCTATAAAGAGAAATGGGTTCCCCCAAAGTACGACTTGCGCGGCCGACGCGTTTTGATCGTCCCCTTTCGGAAGTCTGAAAAATATTGGTACTTTGAATACGGGGTAGGCGAGCGGCTGGCACGGGGCCTCAAGCAGATTTTGCGCAGCGATTGCGGAAGTCTCGTCCCCGTGAACGACGAAGGACTCGGCGACCGATTTATCACGATTCTCGACGACAAGGTGCCGTGGGGAGACTTGGGAGAGGCTTACGGGGCCGATTTCATTATTTACGGCTCCGTAAAACAGTATCGCAGTCTCGATACCCGTCGCATCGGAATGCTTCAGGGCACGATGGACTTTGATTTGACGATCTTCAATGTCAAACAGAACCGCATTGCTCACCAAACGACAATGGGGGTTAAGTAC
>CAYZYD010000213.1:0-6986 GCA_964482505.1 uncultured Planctomycetia bacterium
CGATCCCGGGGAGACCTCAGACTCCACCCGACGAACGCAACTTACTGAGAAGGTCGAGACCCGAGCCGTCGTTGAGAATGAAGTTGGTGATCACAAAGTCGACTCGATTCTCACCGATGTAGCGGACGGCAGCCCAACGCGATGGGACGTGGCTCACCTTGTAACCGGATTCGCGCAAGGCTTGTCCGATCACGCGGACGACGATTGGGTTGTCGTCGACGATAAGAATCTGCATCGAGCTATAACCATCGCTTGCTTGAAGGCATAGACGCCGCAGGCCCCCAAACTCAGTGTTCCGAGAACCGAGCCCCAAGCGTGCAGGGCTAGCACTTCAAGTTCAGGAACCGTCAGGGCTACGACGAAGCGTCGCTTAACAGATAAGTCTCACATCCGTTGGCATCTTCTCGCCAATTGGAATTGTCGATAAGGCTCTAAAGAGGAGGCCCTTCAGTTTTTAGAGACTCGGAACCGACGGAGTGAGCACGGACGATCCCGCCGAGCCCGGGGTTGGTTCCGAGAAATTTGGTGAGAGGTGCGATGTCCAGCTATCTAAAACTCGAGCTTGCCCGTGGACTTCGGATTGATCACTTCTGGGAACGCATCGATCGCTACGCGGTAGAGATCGAAGAAGTGGCGATCATCGAGACAGGCCCGCTCACCCTCTCTAATCGCCTGCGCCAAGCTCTGAGCCCGGTCTCAGCCCACCGTTTCGCTAGCGACCATTACGCCCGTCTGAGTCCGGAAGAGATCGATGATATTCGAGATCTCGCCCGTCACGACCTCCGCGTCGTCCTAAAGCTCCCGCGTAACTCCCACCTGAGTGATGAGCTGAGACAGTTGACCTATGCGAGTCGTGTCTCCGCGAGCGATCTCGAAGTGCCCGCACAAGTCTGGGGCGAGTTCCAAGAATTGCTCGCGGGGACCTCCACCGACTCGCTCTGGATGAGCCCACACGGGCGGGATTGGCTCCTCTCAGGATCTGAAGAAGCGATCGACCGCTATCTTCACCTCGATGTCCCCGAACCCCTCTTCTCAACCGCTGAATCGAGCGAGGCCTTTCGCATCGCTCTTCTCGACTTTCGGGCGGCGCTCGTCGACTGGCTCTCGGGGCGCGTGGCCGAAAGCGAAGCAGCTTTCTCCCGGATCGCAACTCCGCTCGCCGCCAACTTCGAGACGGTATCTCAATCGGGCGTCGTCGGGCGCGACGATTGGCTCATTCGACTTCGGACCCTTTACCGTCACCGGCCCAGCCTGCTCGAGCCTCAGCTCTTCAATTCTTCCTCGGTGAGGTTTCGTATGCTTACCCAGACGACCGGAGGACCCGAAGTTGCGCTCGCGACCTTCTCTAGGGCTGAGGATAGTTCGCCCGTCTTCTCTGCGCTGCTCACGGCCAGTGAGGGGCGAGTTGAAATCCACCATCTCCAACCCTGCCTCGTGACCGAGTCCCTCTCCAATTGTTGATTTTGTATCGTTCGTTTGACACTGTCCGTGGGAGTCTTCCGACGTCGCCGTAGCGGGCGGCTGAATAGACATCAAAAAAAGAGCCGCTCAGCCCTGGGGCCGAGCGGCTCTTTTTTTCTGGTTGAGGGCTCTCAGTCGATCGTCAGGTAGAGGTGCCCGGTAAAGTCCCAATACTCGATATCGATTGTCCAAGTTCCCGGAACTCCGATCGCGGTGCTCGCGATATCGATAAACTCTTCGTCGTAATAGCAGCAATCGTAGTAGTAATAATCGTCACCGAAGTACTCGCGATCAAAGATGAGATTGCCGAAGTCGTCGAAGATCCGGAGTCGAGCGTAGCCTTCGTGAAAGTGGCGGACTCTGAACTCTACTCGGGCCTGGTCGAAGTCGGTCTCCCACGTGTAGAGATCGTCATCAAACTCAGAGAACATATCGGAGTCGAGGCTGAAAGCCGTAGTGCTCGTCGTCACACTTGTCCGACTGCTGCGGCGGCAGCCGGTGACCGCCAGGGGAATCGAAAGCGCGAGGAATGCGGTAAGCGCGAGTCTCATAAAACCTCCAGGACCGAATCTCTCTTAAGTGTACCGGGTCGAGCCCGACGACCGAGTTCTCTGCCCAAATCGACCCTCGCCTATGAGGGCCTCTCAAGGGAGGAGCCTCGGTCCCAATTGAGACGTAAAAACCTCAAGGCAAGTCGTCGAGGTCGCGCGCTCGAGGGGGCGCGGTCAAGCGAGCCTCTCAGCAAAGCTCTACCTCCTGACGAATCAGTGGGTTTGAGAAAGTCCGCCGCCGGTGGCAAGCGCTCGAAAGCTGATCAGTCAGAGAGGCCGGCGAATCGATACCAGCAGACCAACGCTGACGGTCGCGAGCGTGCCCACCGTGTTCTGGAGCAGAAAGGGGAGTGGCTCCCCCGTGAGCCAAAAGCTGATTCGCAGCAGCATCACCCCTCCCATCCCCGCGAGGATTCCCCAAAAGGCGCCGTGACCGTTCGCTCGAGAAAAACCCAGGGCGAGGATAAAGGCCCCGAGCAGCGAACCGTAGAAATAGGAGCCGACCTCGTTGACGGTGTCGACGATCGACTTCTGGCCGCCAAAGAGGAGCGCGAAACCGGTGGCGACGAGCCCGCAGCCGGCCACCGTGACCACGGTCCAAAGTCGTCGTTTCGGCAAGCCATCCGGCCGCTCTTCCGACCCTGCAAGATCGACGAGGATCACCGCGGCCAGCGCATTGAGTTCTGAATCGACACTCGAGAGGGCAGCCGCGAAGATTGCTGCGAAGATGAGTCCAGCCAACCCGATCGGTAATGCATTGAGGATAAAATAAGGAAAGGCGTAATTGGTTTCAGACGTCTCCGGTCCCCCCGCGTAGATCGAGAGCTGATCCCCTATCCGCTCGCGGCTCGCGCGGTAATCTTCGCTCGCCTTCCGAATGGTCTCCGCCTTCACCGGTTCGCCCGTCGACGCAGCCCGACTGACTCGACGCAGCTCGATCAGAGCGAGTTCGTAGTCGGCGACCAACTCGGGTTTCTCGTACTTGAGCTGGGACTCGTGCACTTGTAGCTCGGGCACAAAGCTCAGCGGCGTCTCAGCCTTCAAGAAGACAAAGAAGAGCATCGCCCCGAGAAAGAGCACGAGCGCTTGAAAGGGGATCTTGAGGGCGGCGTTCATGAAGAGCGCCCGACGCTGCTCGCGAACCGATCGACCCGAGAGATACCGCTGAACCTGGCTTTGGTCGGTTCCAAAGTAGGCGAGGAAGAGAAAGAGCCCGCCCGTAAAGCTACTGAAGATCGTATAGCGCTCGCTGAGCGTCACGCGCCAGTCCGCCCAGACAAGTCGCTCCGAGGCCGCGAGCACTTCGGCCGCGCCCGAAATCGAGACGCCCTCGGGAAGACCGCGGATCGCAAAGATAAGCGCGACGACGAGCCCGATTGCCATCAATCCCATCTGCTTGACGTCGGTCGAAAGGACGGCGCGCATCCCGCCGAACGAAGTATAGACAATCGCGACGACCCCCATGGCGATCGTCGTCGCCACGATCGACGTATGCAAGACACCACTCAGTATCACCGCCGGGGCGTAGATAACAATGCCGGCAGAGAGCGTCCGAAGCGCACAGAAGACGATGGCGCTAGCGCTACGCGTCTTGTCGTCAAAACGGAGGCCGAGATATTCATAAGCCGTGAAGACTCGGTAGCGAGCAAAATGCGGCACAACGGTGTAAGCGATCACGATCATCGCGATCGGGAGTGAATAGTAAAACTGGAGGAAGCGCGTCCCCTCTTGCCAGCCCTTACCCGTTGTCCCAATCATGGTGATCGCGGAGGCCTGGGTCGCCATGATCGAGAGCCCCACCACCCACCACCGCGCCGATCGCCCCGCGAGAAAGGCGTCCTCACTGCTACGGTTCCGTCCCGACTTGAGGAGGCCATCGATGACGATCCAGAGGAGGAGCCCCGTAAAGACGAGCCAGTCCCAACTACTCACGCCGGCTCCTCAACCGTCAGAATAACCCTGAGCCCGATAAACGCACCGTGTTTATCCGGCGCTTTGGCGACATCACTCAAGGAAACTGATAGTGTTTGCGCACCGCTTCGTGGATCTTCCAGTGGCAACTCAATCCACCCGGAAAGCGGACAAAGTCCCCGGGTTCGATCTCAACCTCTTCGCCGCCGCCAACCGTGACGGTGACTCGCCCCTCGAGCAAGTAACACTCTTCGGTCGAATCGTAGGTCCACGGAAACTCGGACACTTCCTTTTCCCAGATGGGCCATTCAAAGAGTCCGCGCTGCTCCGCCTCAGAACTCGAGATCTTCTCGACGATAATCTTCACGAGTGAGCCCTTCTCGACAATCACGCTTCCCGGTACAACAAGCTTCGAAAACAGGACCCGGAGTGGTCACGAGGGATCGTTGGCGCTTGAACGGGCACGCCTGGCATACACATGCTGGCACGATCTGCGTCTGACCGATCGCAGGCTAACTCGACTCGTCCGAATCGAAAAGTAGAAAGAGACAATCTCCGGTGACGAAGCTCGCCTCGATCGCATCGATCGCCATCCTCTCGACGCTCGCGAGCGCGGGTGAAGTCCCCGACTTTATCGATGTCACGCGAGCGCAGATCGCGGCCCGGCGCCTCACGAGTTATTACCGCGTTCTCTACGTGACCGCGCACCCCGACGACGAAGACAACGCACTCATTGCCAAGCTCGCACGCGGCCGTGGAGCCTACGTCGCGTTACTGACGCTGACCCGCGGTAACGGCGGACAGAACGAAATCGGCCCCGAGCTCGGCGACGCTCTCGGATTGTTGCGCGCTCGCGAGCTCGAAGCCGCGCACCACTTCGACGGTGCGGTCCAACTTTTCGGTGAAGCCGATGACTTTGGCTACTCGTTCTCAGTCGATGAAACGCTGAGGGCGTGGGGGGAAGAGACGATGCTTCGCCGGATCGTCGCGGCGATTCGAACCATAAAACCGCATGTCATCATCACGATGAGCCCTGAGGGAACGGGAGGCGGTCAGCACCATCAAACGACGGGACAACTCACCCAGGAGGCGACGCGAATCGCCACCGATTCGAGCCGCTGGCCCGAACTCGGGGCTGGTCATCGCGTGCAGGGCATCTACGCTCGGGCCTGGCGACGCGCCCCCGACGGAGCAAAACTTATCCGAGATACCTCGATCACCGAAACCGACCACGTCTTGGATATCTCCTACAGCGAACTCGGACGACTCGCTCGAGCTCAACACAAATGTCAGGGGATGGTGCGCCTCGCGGAGAGCTTCGATCTCAAATACTCGGGGCTCTTTTCACTCGAGCCCCGTCTGAGCGAACAGCACCCCGAAATCGAACATGTTTGGGGAGCCGTGGACGCGTGGCGCCGCACTCCAAGTCTCGGCCTCGGCGCTCTCCTCACCAACGATTGCCGGCGCTCGGAGTCGATCAGACGTTATGAAGAAGAGTCGGTCAACCGCTACCTAGCCTCAGGCCTGGAGGACGCCGAACTCAGACTCGAACCGCTCGGCCTCCTCGTCGGCCGGTACTTAGCCCTCAACACCGAAGTCAGTGCGAATCGAGATCGACTCGCGCTCGGGGATAGCGCCGAGATTCGCTGCAAAGTCCAAAGCGATGGCGCAAATTGTAGGGTGCGGCTGCAGCTCTTCGATCGCTTCGGCGAAATCGAGTCCCGTCTGTTTGACCTGGCCAGCGGTGAACGATCTGAAAAGAAGTTCGTCCTCGAAGCGGAGTCGATCACGGCGCAATCCGGTCGCCTCTCCATCGACCCCCTCACTCCCGATCTAGCGGATCGACTCAAGCCCCGGCGCACTCCGTTTGAGGTCTCGGTATCGGTTGAGTTCGGTAGCCACTGGATTGAAATCGCGCGCCATGCGGTCGAGTGCGAAACGGTTCTACCGAACTACCCGATCCTCTACGACGTCCCCCTCGAAGTCGTCCCGGATCCGAGCGTGCGCCCCGAGCGCCCTCGCCGGGTGCTCATCGAGGAGCAGGGCGAAATCGAAGTCGTTTGGCTCGTCTCGAGCTTAGAGCCGGGACAGGTCGAGGTGACACCCGAACTCGAGTTGCCGGGTTGGCGCCTCGAACCGCCGAGCCGCACGGTCAACTGTCTCGCTTCCGGAGTTGAAGTTCCGGCGAAGTTTAAACTCACCTATCAAGACGGGGCAAAACGAGTCCGGTTGCGCTGCACGACGCGTCATCTCGGGAGCGGACGCGTCAGCCGCGAGGGCTATCGAGTGATCCAATATCCGCATATACGCCGGATCTGCGAGCGGCTCGCTTCGAGAACCGAAGTGACGGCATTCTCGTGCCGTATCCGGCCCGACCTGCGGCTCGGTTACGTCGCTGGCACTGGCGACACGATCCCCCTCGCCCTCGAAGATCTCGGTTACCATGTCGATTTCTTGGATCACGAAGATCTCCTCGAAAGCGATCTCGATCGGTTCGATACGATCGTGGTCGGAGTGCGGGCTTACAAAGAACGCGCCGATCTCAAGGCGGGTCAGAAGCGGCTCATGCGTTGGGTCGAGCGCGGCGGTCACTTGATCGTTCAATACCACAAGCTCGAGCTGAACGATTCAAAACGCGAAAGCCCGTTCGCACCCTATCCGGGACTCGCAGTTCGACGGAAGCGAGTGACCTCCCCCCACGCCCCGGTTAAATTGACGGAACCCGAACACCCGATCTTCCGAGAGCCGAACCTCATCGGAGCGAGCGACTGGTCGGGATGGATCCAGGAGCGCGGGCTCTACTTTGTCGACGTCAAACCCGAGAGCCCGTACCGAGATCTCGTGTTGCTCGAAGATCCTTGGGCCTACAACGCGGGACTCAAGGGAGGCTCTCTCGTCGAGGCTCGAGTCGGCGAAGGCGGTTGGATCTACGTCGGCCTCGCGCTCTTTCGGCAACTCCCCGCGGGCGTCCCAGGTGCGTACCGACTGCTCGCCAACCTGCTCGCGCGCTAGAGGCCCGGCCGAAAAGTGCAGTTGGCGAGGGTGGGGACCACGGCGCTCGAG
>CAYZYD010000214.1:0-6984 GCA_964482505.1 uncultured Planctomycetia bacterium
GGAAGGCTTGAGGTCTCGATGAATGATGCCCTTCTGATGGGCGTGCTGAACGGCGAGGCACGACTCTCGAAAGAGTCGTAATCGAGCTTCGAGACCGAGCCGATTTTCATCACAGAACTGGGTAATCGGTATTCCGCGCACCCGCTCCATGACGAAGTAGGGTCGACCGTCTTCAGTGCGCGCAGCTTCGAAGACTCGGGCGATATCGGGATGGTCCATCAAAGCGAGTGCCTGCTGCTCAGCTTCGAAGCGGGCGAGGATCTGCTCCGAGTCGAGGCCGGGCTTGAGGATCTTGACCGCGACTTCGCGTTTGACCGGACTCTCCTGGCGAGCGAGCCAGACCTCGCCAAAGCCACCCTCTCCTAGGACCTCGAGAAGCTTGTAGCGGCCCAAGAACGTCCCTTTGCCGACTGGACCACCCCGGAGACTATCGACGGACTCGGTCGGGCGTATCCCGGGTTCCTCACCCCTGCGGTGCGGCGGAAGAGTTGGATCGTCACTGGGTCGAGTCACGGTGTCCCCATCCTTAAACTTCCCGGGCTTTGGACGATGATGAAGCGAAGATAGAGTCGACAAAATCGCCCCCCGATTCTAGTCGAGACGCTCGAAGGACACTAGGACCGGTCATTCGCTCAGGCTCGAAAATGATCGGGACTCGAACCTCTCTGAGCCCAGCTTCGCGGCTCCTCGATTGGCGGCAGTCCGCCGGCGAGCGGTGAAAACTCGGCGCGAGAGCCCTCGCGTCGTCGTGGCATTTCCGGCGGACGCTGGCCGGGATTCAGACGCTCAGATTTCGAGCTCGCCCTCCCCTTCGGTTTTCTTTGCGAGTAGCAGGCTCCTGAACAATGCGGCGAACCCTTGCATGGTCTCGACGGGTTCCCGTATGGTTTCGAAGCGGCGCGCGAGCCGTCACGATCACCACTAAGATCCGCGTTTGAATAGGGAAGCCGAAACCGATGAAATCCCCTTTGACCCGACTCCTGCCGTCGATCTCGCGAGCTCTGCTCCTCGGAGTCCTCGCCGCTGTCGCGGGCTGTTTCTGTTCCGATCCGGTGACGGGAAAGCGCTATTTCTGCTTGCAGGGAGTTTCTGACGAGGAGGAAGCCAAGATCGGCGAACAGTATGCGCCAAGCTTTATCATCGAGAGTGGGGGCATCTATCCCGAGCCCGAGATCAACCGGTATCTCGACGACATCGTGATGGAGATGGCTCGTAAGAGCCACCGCCCAGACCTCCCTTGGGAGTTTCATGTGCTCAATACGTCGCAGATTAATGCGTTCGCGCTGCCCGGGGGCCAGGTCTTTGTCACTCGAGGTCTGCTTGCTCGGCTCGACAGTGAAGCCCAGTTTGCCCATTTGATGGGGCATGAGATCGGCCACGTCACGCACCGGCACGCGCTCAGAGGTCAGGGTCGGAGCGCTTTGATCGGGATTCTCGCGGGAACGGTCGCGCTGGTCGAGAGCCAGGTCGTCGACGAAGACGATCCGCTCCTCGTCGCGGGGGCGGTGGGAGCCACGGGGCAACTCGTCATGCTGAGCTACTCGCGCGATCAAGAGCTCGAATCGGACGAACGCGGTGTCGACTACGCTCTCCAGGCGGGCTACGACCCTCGGGAGGGCAAGAAGACCTTCGAGATGTTCCTCGAGATCAAGGAGAAGTCAGGCGTCAAAACCTCGGTGATATCGAACCTGCTCTCAACCCATCCCCTCGACGAGACCCGGATCGAGCGCATCGGCGATTACATCGACGAAGAATATCCCGACTTGCCCGGGAGCCAACTCGAAGTCACCAACGACACTTGGAAGGGTCACCTGACCCGAATCAAGTGGCAGCAGAAGTACTATGAAGATCACGACCGCGCCCTCGCGCTTGTCTCAGAGGCGAGAGAACGAGGGAACCAGGCGACCCTCGACGAAGCGGAAGCGCTGCTCCGCGCGGGCCGCGAAGCGCTGCCCAACCACGCTCCGTTCCACGTCGGACTCGGCATCGTCGCCTTCGAACGCTCGGACTTTGCGGCCGCAAACCGCTACTTCGAGGACGCGCTGCGTCACGACGGCGACTCCTTCAATGCCCTCCTCTACACCGGCCTCATCCGGTTTCGCCAAGATGACCTGTCCGGCGCCCAGGACTTCTTGACCCGCGCGCACAACCTTCACGAGGTGAGCGCCCTGCCTTGCTACTTCCTCGCCCAAGTTCACGAAGCGCGCGAGGAGTGGAACCCCGCGATCGAGTGGTACGAGAAGACCAACCAGCGATCGATGCGGGGCTCGGACCTTCGCGAGCGCTCGTCGGCCAAGATTGAAGAGCTCAAGCAGAAGAATTCGGGATAACAGATCGAACTCAGTCGAAGTGAAGGAAACGAGAAAAGAGCCAGCGTATTGTCGGCTACGAAACTTGAGGCGTCGGGTGCCCGAGCAAAATCATCTTGTGCCCGTCGCGCCCTTCCCCCAAATTGCTTCAGGGCGGTCGTGACTTGTGTGGACTGTCCCAAAGGAATTGCGCGCACCGACGGTTCCGCGCTGCTTCCGTTGATTGAATCTGCGCAATAGCAGCCCGAGACCGGTCCCAGATTGACCGGTTGTTTAACGAGTGGGAACGATGCCAACTTCCGAACCTTCGGGTCTGAGTGCTCCCCAAAAGACTCTCGTCACGATCGCCTCGATTATCGTAATCGTGGCGGGTCTCAAGCAAGCCGGGGCCGTGATCGTT
Source organism: uncultured Planctomycetia bacterium (assembly GCA_964482505.1). Lineage (GTDB taxonomy): Bacteria > Planctomycetota > UBA8108 > UBA1146 > JAJFFE01 > CAYZYD01. Next base: position 2,710 of record CAYZYD010000214.1, read on the forward strand.
CCCTGGTTGCTCTCCCTCTTTATCGCGATTCTCTTCGCCCCGTCACTCTATTGGTTGCGCCGGCACAAGTGCCCGACCCCCCTCGCTCTCGTGGTGATCTTCTTGGCGATTTCGACTCTCACCTTGGGCTTCTCCGCAGTATTCGGCTCGAGCATTCAGCGATTTCTGAGCAAGATCCCCTACTACGAAAAACAGCTCACGGCCAAGGTTGAAGGAGTCGAAAATTGGCTGCTCGAAAATGAGATGCTCAAGAAACTCGTCAAAAAGGCGGATCCGCAGAGTGATCCCGACTCGACCGAGAACGGCACTGACGAGACGGAGCCTTCCGGTGATTCCAAGCAAGTAAACTCTTCTCAAGAGCCGGATCCTTCCCGAGGGCAGCCTCAAACCGAGCCGCAAGATCCCGCTCCCACCGGCGAGGGCGAGACGCGGTCACCCCTGCTCGAGAGCCTCCGCGAATCGCTGAATCCCGGTACCGCGCTCGGATTCGTCGGTCAGATTTTCACCGGGATCTCCGCTACGATCACCAATGGACTTTTGATCCTCCTCACCGTCCTCTTTATCCTGCTCGAGGCCTCGAGCATCCCGCAGAAGTTTATGGTCGCGTTTAAGATGGGTCCTGAGAAACTCGATCGTATGCGCAAGATGGCGCACGACGTCAATCGTTACATGGCGATCAAGACCGGGGTCAGTGTTTTGACTGGCATCCTGATTTACGCGCTCGTTCGGATCGTCGGCCTCGACTACGCCCTGCTCTGGGGACTGCTTGGATTTCTCTTAAACTTCATCCCGAATCTCGGCTCGATCATCGCAGCGGTTCCCGCGCTCCTCTTGGGTTTGGTCGAGCTCTCGCCTACCGGACTCATCGCGCTCGCCCTCGGCTATACCGCGATCAACAATATCGTCGGCAACTTCCTCGAACCCCGCGTCATGGGGCGCGGCCTCGGGCTCTCCACCCTCGTCGTTTTCCTCTCCCTCATCTTTTGGGGCTGGGTCTTCGGTCCGATCGGCATGCTGCTCTCGGTGCCTTTGACCATGTCCTTCAAGATCGCCCTCGAGGCCAACCCCGAAACCCGCTGGATCTCGGTCCTCCTCGGCCCCGAAGCGCCAGAGGTTTCGGAAGGGAAGACGGCTTAGCGGCGCCCGAACGTTGGTTACCGGGTCGAGATCGCTACCGAGTCGCGGAGCCCAAGAGTCGGGGGAGCTCGGCCGCGGCCGGTCCGCGAACGATCCAACTTGCGAGTGAAGAAAAGTACGACTCTTCGGGATTCACCTCGAGGATCGGAGTCCCGCTCTGATTCGCGAGGTGCGCGCAGCGCACGGGGAGAGTCGTCGAGCCCGAAGTTCCCACGATCACGAGAAGATCGGATTGAGCGACGGCTTCGAGAGCGCTATCGGCTCGGAAGAGCTCCTCGTTGTAATACTCGTCAAACCAGAGGACATGCGGTCTCGTTCGGGATCGGCAGCGCGGGCAGCCGAGCGAATCGTAGAGTCGATCATCGAGGGGATCATCCCGGGCCGTTATCTGCATAGCGCCCGTCATCGGGACGAGCTCCGAGCATCCTTGGAGGCAGCGCATCCAGTCGATGCTGCCGTGGATTTCGTAGGTGCGTTCGTCCGAGTTGCCGGCGAGCCGGTGCAATCCGTCGACATTCTGAGTGATCAACCGAAATCGGTCGCCGAGTCTCGTCTCCAGCGCTGCGATCGCCTGGTGAGCCGGATTGGGTTGAGCCCGACGACAGACGCCACGCCGGTAGAGATACCAACGCCATACCTCCCGCGGGTACCGCGAGAAGGAACTCAAGGTGGCGAGCTCTTGAGGGTGATACTCCTTCGACCCCACGGTCCAATAGCCTTCGGGTCCGCGAAAGGTTGGAATACCGCTCTCGGCCGAAACCCCTGCCCCGGTAAGAATCGTGACCCGGCCCGAATCGAGAACAGCTGCGAGCAGTTCTCTCAAATTATTGCTGTCCACTCAACCAACCCCCCGTTCTGTGTCTCAGGTGATACGCGGCCCTCACGAACCACAGACCGCCCCGACCTTCTGGCGACACGACGTACAGGTTCGGCCAGAGACGCTCGCAGCCCGAGCGCAACATCTTGATTGAGACCGGCAATATCTGGGCGCCTGAATCACCTTGGTGGATCGATGCTTATAAGAAGCAGGCCGGCGGTACTCCATGCGGTCAATTCTCACCCGCTTCAAAATCGAAAGCACTCTTCGTGCGGCCGGCGGGTTGTCGCGCGGTTACTTCTTCTTCTGCATCTTTGCCCAAGAGTCCTTGAGGGTAACCGCCCGGTTGATAACGAGCGCGTCGGGATTCGAATCGAGGTCGAGGCAGAAATAGCCGAGCCGTTCAAATTGAAACGACTCGCCGAGGTCGAGCGCCTTGACGTTGGGTTCGACCACGGCCTCGACGACTTCGAGTGAATTCGGGTTGAGATTGTCGGTAAAGTCGCCGCCCTCTTCGATCTCTTCAGGGTCCGCTTTGCTGAAAAGGCGGTCGTAGAGATTCACGGTCGCCGGCACCCCGTGATCGGCTGAGACCCAGTGGATCGTCCCCTTGACCTTGCGCCCGTCGGGAGTCGACCCGCCCCGCGACTCAGGGTCGTAGCTGCAATGGACCTCGGAAATCTCACCGGAAGCGTCCTTAATGACTTCCTGACAGGTGATGTAGTACGCGTAGCGGAGCCGAACCTCTTTCCCGGGCGCGAGCCGGAAGTACTTCTTGGGAGGATCCTCGAGGAAGTCGTCGCGTTCGATGTAGATCGTCCGAGAAAAGGGAACCTGTCGGGTACCTGCCGACTCGTCCTCAGGATTGCCCACCGCTTCGAGCTCTTCGCTCTCGCCCTCCGGGTAGTTGGTGATCACCACCTTGAGCGGCTTGAGAACGCCCATGAACCGCTGAGCCCGAGGGTTGAGGTCTTCGCGTAGACTGTTCTCGAGCACGACGTAATCGATCGTGCTGACAAACCGAGCCACGCCGATCCGGTCGCAAAAGTCGCGGATCGACTCGGGGGTAAAGCCGCGACGACGGAGACCCGAGAGGGTCGGCATCCGCGGGTCGTCCCAACCATTCACAAACTCTTCTTCGACGAGCCGGCGCAACTTGCGCTTACTCATCAAGGTACTCTCAAGCCGAAGCCGCGCGAATTCAATCTGCCGCGGCCGCTTCTCGATCCCGATCTTCTCGAGATACCACTCGTAGAGCGGGCGGTGATTCTCAAACTCGAGCGAGCAGAGCGAGTGGGTAATCCCTTCGATCGCATCGGATTGCCCGTGCGTCCAGTCGTAGGTCGGGTAGATACACCACTCGGTACCGACCCGATGGTGGTTCGCCTTGAGGATTCGGTACATCACAGGATCGCGCAAATTGAGGTTTGGCGAGGCCATATCGATCCTCGCCCGCAGCGTCTTGGACCCCTCGTCAAATTCGCCCGCTCGCATTCGCCGGAAGAGATCGAGGTTCTCCTCTTTGCTGCGATTGCGACAAGGGCTCTCCTTTCCGGGGCTCGTCAGAGTGCCTCGGTACTCACGAATCTCTTCACCATTCAGATCGCACACATAAGCGTCACCCTGGTTGATAAGCTGCTCAGCCCACTCGCAGAGCTGAGAAAAGTAATCAGAGGCGTGGCAGAGCCGGGCCCACTCAAACCCGAGCCAGCGAATATCGCGTTCGATCGCCTCGGCGAAGTGCGTCTCCTCCTTGAGTGGATTGGTATCGTCAAACCGCAAGTTGCAGGTGCCGTGGTAGCGTTCTGCGAGCATAAAGTTGACGCAAATTGCTTTCGCGTGTCCGATATGCAGATATCCATTCGGTTCGGGGGGGAACCGAAAGCCGAGTTCGACCCCACGCTCATGCTCCTCGCGGACAATCTGCTCGATAAAATTGAGGGAGCGCTCTTCGCCCCCATTCGCTGCTTCGGTCATGGATCTCCAAGTTTCAAGCTTACTGCTCGCGCATGATAACCCTAACCGGAGAACCCCTCCAGGGCGGTTCACCCGCGGGCTCCCTGACCCATAAACCGAGTAGGTCAAACTCGATCCGTGACCACAACTCCGCGACCTGTTCGGCCTCAGCCATCACCGAAGAGTAAAGTCCGCTCCCGCACGTTGGACTTTGAAAACTCGACTGGGGGGGGTGGCACGGCATGCGGCACTTCGCAGCGCCCTCTTACGACTGAGGGTAGAATAGATCTTGGGTTCTCGAGCGCGAGCCTGTTGAAATCGTCAGGACGACTCGGATCGCACGAACGCGAACCTTCAAAATACAC
>CAYZYD010000215.1:0-6983 GCA_964482505.1 uncultured Planctomycetia bacterium
AAACTCGGCAATCTCAACCGCCCCAATCGGTTCTAACTCATCTTTGCAGATTCGGCTGTTAGCCTCTTGCCTGTCGGCTAGGCTGAGCCGGCTGCGCTTCTCAAACGAGCGATCTATCAGACTCTCAAAAAAGGGCTGGCCACGAACCTCTGTCGTAATCCGAAACTCGTCAACGAGAACCTCACTCGTCGGCCCGACATGCCCTTCGGACCTGGATTGCGAGGAGCGAAATGAAACCCAGGAAGCTACGACAGCTACATATTTTCAGATTTTGGCTCGCCGTCGCAAGTTGGGGGCTCGTGTCGCTGGCGTCCCCAGGGTGCAAGTCGATCATGGCTCCGGAAAAGCGCGAACTCGCGATTATGATCGAAAACCCCCGCTTTGACCAAGTCGCCGACCGCGATGGAGAGACGTCGCTCTGGCTGCGCTGGACCAACCCAGTGACTTACACTTCGCTCCAGGCGAAGTTGGGTTCGCGCACCGTGACCCTCCCGACGAGCCCGGGCGACCATCAGATCCTGATCTCGGGACTCGAACCGGGGGAGTACACGATCACCTTTGAGGGCAAAGTCAACCAGACAACCGCCGTCAATCCTCCGCTGACCGAGAGCTTTACGATCGGCCCCTTCAAGACCTTTGTGACCTACGAAGATCTCGGCTTTGAGTCACGCCAGCCTTTTGTCGTCGCCTACATGATCCACCCCGAGTGTGACCTCGGCCTGCGCGGCCACCCCGGCGATCCCACTCGAACCGAAGAGGCGTTTACGTTTCAGTCGGTGGCTGAGAACGTGCTCTCGGACGTCTTTTTGCGCTCCTACCGCATCAATTACGACGACGAACGACAGGCGCTGCAAGGTGAGGATCTCGACGTTATCAATCAGAATCTCCGCTACCTGGACCGCAACATCAGCTGGTTGCTCAAACCCGACCTGCTGGTAGTTATCGACGCTGGCTACCCTGAAGATCCGATCTCCGCCGACGGCATTCAGCTCCATGTGCGCCTCCACGATCTCCGGTTCTCGCGCGAACATCGCTCGGAGCGCGGAGCAGATCACTACCATACTTACCCGTTGATTGCCGAGGCTTACGGGCCCGTGACCTCTCTTCGGAGTGCCGATTCGTTGTTCAGGAGTTGGTCCAAGGTACTCACCGAGATCACCTCAAAGACTCGGTACCAGTTATACACCGAGTTGTACGAGAAGGAGCCCGGCCCCGATCACCTCGAGGAGCTGAGCTTGCTGCTCTACGGAGAGATTCGCGGTGACGTCAACAATCCCGACGAGTACAGGAAGCACCTCGGTACGGTTGAAGAGATCCAACTCTTCGAACAGGAACCACCCCAGTGGTAGAGAAGGATTGAGGGGGATCGATGCCAAGGGCTCGTGTCGTTCGGTTGGGCTTTTTTGTGGTGGGAATGCTCCTCGGAATCCGGCTCGGCTTCGGGGAGGAGTCTGCGCTTCTGACGAATATCCGTGACTTTATCCTGGTTCACCGCGAAGCGCCCGACGAGGTTCGACGTGACCTTTTTCAAAGTTACCGGCGGTATCTCGAACCGGCTCTCGAGCGGGCCGAGAATGACCTCGACCTCGAGGGACGCAAGAAGTTCTATCGCGACTACGTGGAGAGCTTGTCGGGGTATGACCTCGAAGAGATCGAGAGTTGGCGAACTCGAGTCCGCGGTAACCTGCGGCTCAAAGAACGGAGAGACTTAGTCCGGGATTGGCTCGAGAATTCCACCGTCCCCGCGCGCCAGACTGCGATGGTCTTGCTCCAGTTTCAGGGCGCCTCGGGTGAAGTCGAGCGCGACCTCGCCGCACAAGCCACCGAACGATTTCGACAACTCGCCGAGTCTTGGAGGCTGCAAGACCTCGCCGAGCTCAACGATCTCGGCGAGTTTTTTGATTGCGTGCAGGTATTCGAGCGAACGCTCGGGGGCTGGAATCTTTTCGAAACTCTGTTCGTCCGAGCTTTTGAAGAAGCGGAAGAGCAAGGCGCTTGGGGCCTCTTCAACAACACCTGGCTCGTTTCGATACCGGATGCGGCGCAGGCTCGCATTCAAGAAGCGCTTGGCAAAAGAGAGATCGTAACCGTCGTCCGGCAGCGCAACGATCTCGACCCGCTGCGCATGGTTGGGAGCCAGAACGAGATCCCGTGTCGACCGGTCCTTACGGCGACACTCGCCAAAGTCAGGCTCAAGCTCGCTGGGGATTGGCAAACTTTTGAGTCGATCGAGACCCCGAGCTGGCCCTATTATCTTCCTCGCGGGACCGACGCCGTGCTCTCCTACTCGCTCCAAAGTTCGAGTGGCGAGACCACTCCCGCCCATATCCTCACCTCGACGGGACTCCTGCGCACCTCCCAGAACCGACCGCTCCTTCCGACTCAGGTTCCGTCCGGAAGGACGGTCGCCTTTGTCCACGACCTCGATCGTGTCTTGAGTTTTTGGGTCGAGCGAGAACCTTGGGCGCTGGGTCGACTGGCCGAAGAGATCAGCGCCAACCGTTTTGTCGGCGTCAGAGAGCAACCGATCTTCAAGTCACTCTGGGGCGCTATCGTCAAACCCGAGGACTTGGGCGATTTTCCCAACTCGAAGGCTCAACTCGACGCCTTGGCTAACGGGCGGAAAGAGCGGTTGGTCTTCGCGCCGATCTCTCAAATCGACTCCTTGGACTATTGGAGCGATTTCGCCAAATACACCCAATCGCTATCCACTGGCTACAAGCTTCCAAACTCCAAACAGGCTGAGACGATCGATAAACTCCGCGAGCTTGGATTGCTCGAGCCATTTCCATTTGTCGAGACGAGCCAGGTTCCGACGGAGCGCTTCTCGATCTTGACGGTCATCAATTTGAGTCAGAATCAATAGGGACCGAGGCGGGGGCGGAGCATGACCAAGAAACCCGAGGACGAGCGCGAAGTCGACGAAACGACCGACGACCTGGTCGACGAAGATCAGGCCGACGAGCCGACCGAGACTGGGGATCTCGAACCCGTCGAAGATCAGACGATGGTGCTCGACGACTTCGAGGCGACCGAAGTCACCGACCAGAAGGCCGACACCGAAAAGACATTGGTGCGGGGCGACTTCGAACCCGACCACAAGCCTTCGAGTGAACCCAAGCCAAAGTCGTCGCGCCGCGTTGCGCCCGAAACCCCGACCCCGACCCCCGTCGTCGACGCCCCCGACTCCTCGAACGTGCCTCGGGACGCGACCGGCCCGACGATCGAAGGGGGGCGGCGCCCGAAGGCTGACGATCCCGAGTACGGCACCCGTACTATGAGTCCGGGTGGCACGCCGGTCCCGTTTGAGACAACGCCCGGAGACAGTCGACTCAGAAAGCCCTCATCGCAAGCTCCCGAGGAACAGCGCCTCGACCCTGATCGGATGCCCGAGCTCAAAGGCGAACGCCTCGAGCTGCTCGGCAAAGGAAGTTTTGGTGAGGTCTGGCGAGTCCGCTATATCAAGAACGAAGAGGCGTGGAAGTACATCCCCAAGCGGGCTGAATTCAAACTCGACATCCTGCGTGAAGCGCTGATTACCAACTCGGTAGCGCACCCCAATGTCGTCCGCTGTCGCGATATCAAAGAAGACGATCAACACTTCATCATTACGATGGACCTAGTGCGCGGGAAGAATCTCCACGAGGTGGTCTCCGACCGCGGTGTCTTTAAGCCGAGCCTCGTCTGTGAGTTTGCTCTGCAGCTCGCGAGCGCGCTCCAAGTCGCGCACACCGCCGATCCGCACCCGGTGCTGCACCTCGATCTCAAGCCGCTCAACATCTTGCTCCGGCGCGACGAGCAGACCGTGATGATCACCGATTTCGGCATCGCCGCGACTCTCGAAGGCGGTCCATTTGAGCTCGCGACCGGCGAGTTGCGCGGCACTCCCTACTTCATGGCCCCCGAGCAGATCGGCCCGCGCGATCTGATCTCTGATAGCGGCACCTATCCTCCCGTGGGTCCGGGGATCGATATCTGGGCGCTCGGGGTCACGCTCTACTTCCTATTGACCCGTCGCTATCCCTTCCGCTTTCGCGGCGATAATGTCGATTGCATTCTGACCGACAAGCCGCAGCCGCTGACCGAAGTCGCGCCGTACATCCCCGAAGAGTTTTGGAAGATCATCGAAGGAACGCTCCGCAAGGATCCGCGCGAACGCTTTCGATCGATGGCCGACGTCGAGGCCGCCTTCAAGTCCTACCGCGATGAGGTCAGCTGCCCGGCCTGTAAGCAGCGCGTCTCGTTCGACCGGGTGCAGGGTATCTGTCCGACCGAGGATTGTCCCGATCCGCAGCGGGTAGTCTGGCTCAAGCGCGCGATTCTCGCGCTCCGCACCGGAGCCGACCATCACTCGCAGTGCGAGTTTGGCCCGGGCGAAGCGCAGTACGAAAAGGTCACGCAGATTGCTGACGAAGCCGAGGCTGAGCCCAAGCTCGTCAAGCGGGCCGAGCGGTTACTCCAAGTTCTCAAGTCGGATCGTCACGATCTCGAGCAGCGTCTCGATAAGATCGGTGCGCTCGCGACAGAGGGCAAGCTGCTCGACGCTCTGCGCGAGATCGACGCTGCGCGGAAACGCTTCTCCGCTTCGACCGAGCTCAAGGAGCGCCGCCTCGAGCAGCTCGACCGTGTCTTTGAGCTCTACGATCGTGTTCGCGAGAAGACCCGGGTCGCGGTGCGCAAAGCGCAGTTTGGAGAGGCGCGCGAACTTCTCGGTCAGGTCGAGAGCTTTCTCGAGTACCCCTCGTCCAAACGGGCGATCGAGCGGCGCGAGAAGAAGCGCAACAGCCGAATCCTCAATCTGTCCGAGCTCTACAGCTATGTCGACAAGCGCGAAAAGGGTTACCTCGAGCTCGAGCGCGAGATCGCTGAGGCGGTCGAGGCTTTCGACTTTAAGCGGGCGGCGCTGCTGTCAGAACGACTCTCGAATCGCTATCCGCTTCCGGCGACCGAAAACTCGGCTCGCCGATTCGAGGAGCTCGAGCAGGGGTACGAATTTATCAAGACGATCTCCGACGACGACCTGCGCCGCATCGTCGAGGAGCCGCACGCTCCGCTCACCAAGCGGCTCGAGTTGCATCGACTCGGCGAAGTGTGCGAGCGATTTGAGAATGAGCTCGGCGACGAAAACCCCGATATTTTGAGCGAGATCAAGGCGCGGGGAAAGCTCGCGCTCGAAGCGATCAACCGGCTCGAGACCTTCATGACTGAACTCGAGGAGACGCTCGAGTCGCCGCAGATTCGGATCGGCGATCGGCTCTCGGGCGTCAAGACACTCTGCGGCATCGCCGAGAAGACCGACCTCATCGCGCCCGGGGAGAAGACGCGCTATCAAGAAGAGCGGCGCGAACTCGAACTCGTGGTCGGCAAGGCCGAGGAGCGCTTTCAGCAGGCGCGTCGCCTCTTCAAAGACGGCAAGTTTAAGGATGCGCTCTATTATTTCGATCAGGCCGACGAACTCGCTCCGGGCCATTTCAACGAGCGCGACATCGAGATGTACCGGCTCGAGGCCGGGCAGAAGTCCAAGCTCCAGTCTTCGCTTCAAGACGATCGCGACGACTGCGCGGCGCGGATTTTTGCGAGCGAGGTGATCGACTTCGAAGTTGTCGACGAGTACTTGAGGATCAAACGAGAGCTCTTGCAGCTCGGTATCCCCGAGACCCGCGAAGTCACCGAGGAGTGGCAAGAGCTCGTCGCGCGGATTCTCGATTTTCAGTACAAGCGGCTCGGTGAAGCCGCCTCGACCAAGGTCCGGCTCGATGTTCTCAAGCAGACTCGCGAGGTGATTCTCGAGTTTGGCCCCAAATTGATCAGCAGTTTCCGCAGCGCCTCGGGCCCCGATCTGAGCGTCCGACTCCGCGATCTTATCAGTCGTGTGATCGGTGAGACTGAAGCACCCAAAGCGTCCGAGGTGGACGACCGAATCAGCTTCTACCGAAGCCTACTCGAAGAGCTCAATCAACTTCGCGACGTCGTGCGCAACCTCAGCGGTCCCGACCGCCAGCCGATGGCGCTTCTCAGCGAAGCGTTCATCTCCTTGCGCGATCGAGTGCGAACCCAACGCGACGCCAAGGCGAAGCTCCAGACCCTGCTCGAGCTTCACGGTCAACTCGCCAACTTAACCGAGGACGACGACACCCATACCCTCCTCAAAGAGAACATCATCTCGATCGGTCAGACGCTGCGCCGGCTCAACGTCGAACGATTCCTCGAGAAGGTCGTCAAAATTCTCAAACGCGGGGCCGTCCCCGCGGTCGGGGTCGTCGCGATCTTGATTATCCTCTTTCTCTCGACGAGCAACTCAAAGAGCAGCGTGAAGCGTCAGCACAATCGAGCTTTGGTGGCCAAGCTTCTCGCCGATTACAACCTCGATCCCGATCTCGTCGAGTTTGAAGGTGAGCTCGACGGTTGGGTTGCCTCGTTGGGTCGGGTCGAGGGCGCCGAGGAGGTCGCGAACACCGAGAACGATGCCAGTCCCGTTGAGAGTCGCTGGGCCGACCTCCAGAATCTCTCAGCCCAAAGGCGACAGATCGCAGCGCTCGCAAACGCAAAGCCCGAAGCCGAGTTCCGCGCGAAGCTCGAGGAACTCCAGGCCGAGGTCGACGAGAAGCACTTCGCCCAGGCCAGCCAGGTTTTGCTAGCCCGTCTCGCCCCGATCCTCGAATCCGCGAGCACCCTCGATCTCGATGATCCCCAAAGTCCCGAGGGACAGGCTCGCGAACTCGCCGGGCTGCTTGCCCGTCTTATCTTTCCCCGCGAACCTTCAAAACAGGCCGATCTGCTCGCGGCTCCGGAAGCGAAGGATACGCTCGACCAACTCGCCGCCTGGACTGAGAAACGCGCTCTCGTCATCCGAATCGTCGAACTCAACCGAGCCCTCTATCGCGATCCAAGCACCCGGACCGACTACGCCCAAAATCTCGCCACCCTCCTCGAAGGATTCCGCAATACCCAGCTCGATCCCAAGCTCTCGGTTCGCGCCAACG